>NZ_JBFTOJ010000025.1:0-31333 GCF_056397905.1 Stenotrophomonas sp. 05L414_2 | reverse complement strand
ATCAAGGGCCACATGAAATCGTTCCAGGCGCCCATGAAGGTGAAGATCGCCAGCGTCACCAGCACCGGCTTCAGCATCGGCAGCACGATCTGGAAGAAGATCCGCAGCTCCCCTGCCCCGTCGATGCGTGCCGCTTCCAGCAGCTCATCGGGAATGGAGCGGGCGTACTGGCGCACCAGGAAGATGCCGAACACGCTGGCCAGCGCCGGCACGATCACGCCGCCGAAACTGTTGACCAGGCCCAGCTGCTTCATCAACAGGAACAGCGGCAGCATCGCCACCTGTGCCGGGATCACCAACGCCGCCATCAGTACCTGGAACAGCCGCTCACGGCCGGCGAACTGCAGCTTGGCGAAAGCGTAGCCGGCCATCGTGTTGAGCAGCAGCGAACCGAGGGTGATCGCCAGCGACACCAGCAGGCTGTTGGCGAAGTTGCCGCCCATGCCGGTGCGCGCGAACAGCTCGGTGTAATTGTGCGTGGTGATGCTGGACGGCAGCAGCGGCGGTGGGAAATGGGTGGCCTCGCCCTGCGGCATGAACGACACCGACAGCATCCACAGCAACGGTGCCAGGCTGACCAGGGCCAGCACCAGCAGCGCGCCATTGATCATCCACGGGTGCCAGCGTGACTGGCCGATTTCACGACTCATACCAACTGCCTCTTGCGGCCAAAGCGCAGCATCACGGTGGTCACCGCCAGGATGATCAGGAACAGCAGGAACGCCACAGCCGAGGCGCGTCCCRGGTTCCACCACTTGAAGCCTTCCTCGAACATGAAATACAGCACGCTGACGGTGCTCTGCAGTGGGTCGCCGCGGGTCATCACATAGGGTTCGGCGAACAGCTGGAAGTAACCGGATACGGTGATCACCCCGACCACCAGCAGCACCGGGCCGAGCATCGGCAGGGTGATGTGCAGGAACTGCTTCCAGCGCGAGGCGCCGTCGATGCGCGCGGCCTCGTACAGGTCATGCGGGATCGCCTGCAGGCCGGCCAGGAAGATCACCATGTTGTAGCCGAAGTTCTTCCAYACCGCGAACAGCATGATGGTCGGCATCGCCCAGTTGGGATCGCCCAGCCAGTCGATCGGGCTGATGCCAAGATGGCCCAGACCGTAGTTCACCAGGCCATAGCTGGTGTGGAACAGGTAGCGCCAGATCACCGCCACCGCCACCAGCGTGGTTACCACCGGGGCGAACAGCGCGGTGCGGAACAGCGCCTTGAAGCGCGCGGCCGGGGCATTGAGCAGCATCGCCGCGCCCAGCGATACGCCGATCGACAACGGCACGCCGATCACCACGAAATAGGTGGTGTTCCACAGCGACTTCCAGAACATCGGGGTCTGCAGCAGGTCGATGTAGTTGCCAAGACCCACGAAGCGCAGGTTGCTGCTGTCGGCCAGCGCATACAGGTCGAAGTCGGTCACGCTCAGCGCCAGCGCCGAAGCCACCGGCAGGCCGAAGAACACACCAAGCACGATCAGCGAGGGGCCGGCGAAGATCCAGCCGGCAAGCGAAGTACGTTTCATTGCGGGCTCCCGGCCGCGACTGCACTGGTCGAACCCGAGGGGGGTGCGCTGCGCTGCAGGCGTTGTTGTTCATGCATCCAGCGACGCTTGGCCAGCACCTTGTCCACGCGCTGGTCCAGTTCGGCCACGGCCTTGTCCTGCGGCAGGCCGCCACGCACCACCTGTTCGGTGACGATGCGCATTTCCTGCACGATGCGCTCCCATTCGAGCACCTTCGGGGTCGGCTTGACCCGCTCCAGCTGGTCTCGGAAGGCGGCGGCAAGTGGATCGTTGGCCAGCGAAGGCGCATTCCAGGTGCTTCGACGCGGCGGCAGGTCGCCGATGATCGCGTGGAAGCGCGCCTGGATTGCCGGCCGCGACAGGAATTCGATCAGCTTCCAGGACGCTTCCTTCTGCTGCGACTTGCGGAAGATCACCAGGCTGGTTCCACCGGCGATGCCCGCGCCCGGACCGTCCGGACCCGGCAGCGCGGCCGTGCCCCACTGCCCTTCCAGTTCCTTCGGCTGCAGCTTCTTGAACTCGCGGATGTTCCAGGGGCCGGAAATGTAGAACACGTTGAAGCCGCGGAAGAATTCATCCCAGACGTTGGAGATCTGCGTCTCGGACATCTTCGGCGCCCAGCCCTGCTCGAACATGTTGGCGTAGAACCCCAGCGTGCGGCGGAAGCCGGGGCTGGAGAAATTGCCACGGGTGTCGTCGTCGCGCAGCAGCGGATCGGGCTGCTGCAGGGCCAGCGACAGCTGCTGCTCGAACTCGTTGATCGGCATCAGCACCGCATAGCGGTTCGGGCCCTGCATGCGCTTGATCGCGGCCATCTGCTCGTCCCATTCGGCCCAGGTGCGCGGCGGATGGTCGAAGCCGGCCTTGGCCAGCAGGTCCTTGCGGTAATAGATCAGGYGGGTATCGACGTACCACGGCACCCCGACCAGCTCGTTGTGGATCACGTTGGTATCCCAGATGCCCTGGAAGTAGTCCTTCGGATCGACAACGGTGGAATGCTGCACGAACGGCTGCAGCGGCGTGAGCGCGTTGAGTTCGGCGAACTCGGGTACCCAGGTGTTGCCCAGCTGGCACACATCGGGCAGGCCGTCGGCGGCAAATGCGGTCAGCAGCTTTTCGTGCGCGGCCGTCCACGGGATGTTCTGCACATCGACCTTGATGCCGGGGTTCTCCGCTTCGAATTCGTGGATCAGCTCGCTGACCACTTCAGCCTCGCGCCCCATCGCCCAGAAGCGCACGGTGGTGGTGCCCTGCTCCTGGCGGGCACAGCCGGCCATGAACAGCGCGGCCAGTGCAGGCAATGCCCAGCGTCGCAGGCGGTGTTTCCAGTCGTGCACCTTGTTACTTCCCCTGGCCGGTGTTGCGGTTGGCATTGTTTTTCTGTTCCTGCGCGGCGGCCGCACGTGATTCGGCGATACCGACCGCACGCGCTGCGGCGGCCTTCTCATCCTTCTGCAGCTCCAGCGGCTGGAAGGAGCCTTCCGGCGCCAGCCAGCCTCCACTGAAGCCCGCCCGTTCCAGGCCCTTGCGGATGTACGGGTTCTTCTTCATCACGTCCCAGACGAAGTCGTTGCGGTAGTTGGCGATCATGGTCAGGATCGGGCCTTGGTCGATGGCGATGTAGTCGCTGGCGACCCAGCCACGATCGGGTACCACCCGCCCGGTCTTGATCGGGATGTCGTAGCTGAAGCTGGGATTGAACGAATCCAGGAAGCCATAGCTGGAGTAGATGTAGTCGCCGTAGCGCTTGTGCATCTCCAGCGTGGCCGGAATCACTTCCTCGGGCGCGAACACGACCGACGAGATCGCGGCGGTCGGCGCGATCGTACCGTCATCGAAATTCTCGCGCAGGCCTGCGCCGCGCGATGAGTAATGGCGGAACTGGCGCTGCTCGCCCCGGTATTCCTGGGTGGTGTTCTGCGGACCATCGCTGGCGGTCAGGCCCCAGACGTTCTCGCCATATTCCTTCCAGTTCATCGGATTGGCGATGGCGTACTCGCGCTGGGCCAGCGCCGCCGAACGGCTGTTGAGGAAGTAGGTGCTGCCACGCTCGCGCATGTACGCATCCTGGATATCGCGGAAGTCGATCCAGACGTGGCTGTACTGGTGGCCGAACAGCGGACCGAAGGACAGGTATTCCTGGCCCTGGTAGACGCCCCAGTCGTTGTCGTAAGTGCGCGTCCACACCGTCCACGCATCCGGGCTGACCGGGTGGCTGGGCGAGCCCAGGGCGAGGATGTAGACCATCATCGCCTCGTTGTAGCCCATCCAGTCATGGTCGATGAAGCCGTTCTCGGGGAACCAGCCCATCGAGATCAGCGGCGCACGCTGCTGCAGCCACGGCCAGTCGACCTGCTTGTACAGGGTGTCGGCGATCTGCCGGATTTCCTTCTCGCGCGGATCGTCGCCGTCGTAGTACGACTGGGCGAACAGCACGCCCATCATCAACAGCGCGGTATCCACCGAGGACAGTTCCACCCAGCTGTCGTAGCGGCGCCCTTCCTGCATGTCCAGGAAGTGGTAATAGAAGCCCTTGTAGCCGGCCTTGCCGGTGCGCTGCGGGCCCATCGGCACGTCGCGGAAGAACTTCAGGGTGGTCAGGGTGCGGTCGATCGCCTGGTTGCGGCTGACCCAGCCGTTCTCGATGCCGATCGGATAAGCGGTCAGGGCGAAGCCGACCGAGGCGATGCTGGCGAACGGCCGCGACGGATAGCGGTCCGGGGTCAGGCCGTTGATCTCGTTGGTGGTATCCCAGAAGAACTGGAAGGTGCGGCGCTCGATGTCATCGAAAAGCGGCGGCAGCTCCGGCTTCATCGGCCGCGGCGGTGCGTCGGCCTCGATCAGGATCACCGGCGGGCGCGGCTTGGCAGGCTCCTGCTGGGCCGGTTTGCAGGCGGCGATGGCCAGGGTCATCGCAGCGGCGGTCATCAGGTGGCGTGCCTRCATGGCGCGGTTCCTCCGGTGGGCTGATCGATGAAAGAGCATAACGTCCAATGACCTGAAATCGTTTACAAAGTGCGGTCTTAAAAAACCACGGAAACGTGGTTGATGACACCGCGGTCATTGCCCACGCCATTGCCCCCTGCCCGGCAATGGCGTGGGCAATGGACCGGCCCGGAGGCCGGCCATTGCCGTTGAAACCGGAGCCATCGGCGAACCGATGGCTCCGTGATGCTRCATCAGCGCTCCGCTTAGAAGCGGAAGCCCACTTCCGCCTTGACCTGGCGCGGGGTACCGATGACGTCACCGGTCTCGTTGTAGCTCACCAGCAGCGTGCCGTCCTGCTTCACGTAGTTCAGGTTCGAGAAGTTGTCGAAGTTGAGCACGTTGATGATGTCGATACGGGCATACAGCTCGGTATCGCCGGCCAGCTTGAAGGTCTTGGTCGCCTGCAGATCCAGCGAGCGGTAGCCGAAGATCTTGCCGCCGAGCAGGAAGTGACCATTGCCCGACGGGGTGCCGGCAGCCGGGGTCGGCATGCAGTTCGAATTGCCGGCCTGGGCGATGCAGGACCAATCGTTGCCCGGGGTCGGCGTAGCCAGGGTCAGCTTGCCGCCAAAGGTGATGCCCCAGAAACCGTCATACGAACCGGTGACCACCAGGCGATGACGCGGCGCGCCATTGGACTTGATGGTCGGGTACTCGCCGATGGTGCCGCGATCGAACGAGTAGTGCTCGTTGATGTTGCGGTTGTGGCGCGCATTGGTCCAGGTGTAGGCGATCGAGGTGCCCCAACCGCTTTCCTTGCTGTACGGCTTCTGCGCCGACAACAGAAGCTGGGTGGAGCGGGTCTTGATGCCCTGCTGGCCGATGATCAGGCTGCCGAAGCCCGGGATGTTGCAGTTCCACGGCTGGCCGTAGGTCGGCTCCTTGGCACCACACAGCATCTGGTTGTCAAAGAAATTGCCGTTGTTGAAGCGGTTGCCCAGGGTGAAGGCGAAGCCGTCATAGGTCAGCGTGCGCGAGATCGTGGCATCGGTCAGCCACTCGCCGAACTGGTTGCTCATGCCCAGGCTGAACTGGTCAGCGTAGGGCACCTTCATGTTGTTGTTCAGCAGATCGACTTCCATGCCTTCGTTGCTGGTGGAACCCAGCAGCGCCTGCACGTTCTCAATGCCGTTCAGCAGGTTCGGATTCCAGTCGAAGCAAGGGGTCTGGCCATACATGCAGTTGCCGGTGGCCGGGTTACGGAAATACACGGTCGGCTGCGGCAGCGCCAGCTTTGTGGTTTCCAGYKSCAGGTTGTCGAACAGRTCGCGRTCATASGAACGRCCGGCRCCACCGTGGAACACGTGCTGCTCGTCGGCGTTGACGTCATACGAGAAGCCCAGGCGCGGCTGCCAGGCATTCTTGAAGTTCTTGCGGTTGCGGCCGGTGCTGATGTAGTCGTTGACGTCCAGACCGCTGCGCGCGAGGGTTTCGGCGTAGGTCTGGGAGACGCCTGCCGGCGCGTTCGGATCCTGCGAGAACAGTGCTTTCACAACCTCCGGCGGGGTCACGAAATCGGTATAGATCGGATTCTTCTCGTAATCCCAGCGCAGGCCGATGTTCAGCTGCAGGTGGTCGTTGACCTGCCAGTCATCCTGGATGAACAGACCGATCTGCTTGACCTTGGCGCGCACTTCAGACTGCACGCCGGTGACACCGGTGCTGGCCTTGGTGAACTGCGCCTTGTACGGGGTGCTGGACGGGAAGGCGGGGTTGTCGATGGTGTAGGAGAACTGCGGATTGATCTGCGCCGCGTCGGAGGCGTACAGATCGATCTGCTTGTACTTGGCACCCATCTTGATGGTGTGGTCACCGGCCCACTGCAGACCATCGAGGGTCAGGTTGTCCTCGATCGCCCAGCCCTTCTGGCCCTTCACCTGCGAGGCGAAGGCATCGGCCGCGCCGACCTGGACGAGGGTCTTCTCCTGCGGACGGTTGGCGTCGGAGTCACCGAAATCCGGCGCGGTGTAGATGATGCCGTTGCCGTAGTTCAACGGCAGYGGGTTGTTGAAGGCTTCCTCGTGGGTCACCATCAACTCGTTGTAGAAGCGCTCACCGCTGTGGTTCCAGCGCAGGGCGTAACGGCGGTCGGTGTTGTCCACGACCTTGCCGTGCACCTTGGCGGTCTGGCCACTGAACTGCTGCTGGGTTTCGTCGCGGTCCTGGAAGGTCAGTTCGATGCGATCGTTGTCGGTCGGCTCGAAGTCGATCTTGGCGAAGATCAGGTCCTGCTGGAACGGCTGGCTGGCCGGGCCGAGGCCGGCGGCGCCGTCAGCCGGCAGGTTGGCGGCCGAGGGGGTCACTGCGCCGTCCGGGGCGATGGTCACCGGCAGGTCGAAGCGCTTGGCTTCATAGGTCACGAAGAAGTGGGCCTTGTCCTGGATGATCGGGCCGCCCAGGGCGAAACCGTATTCCTTCTCTGCCGACTCTTCCTTGCTCTTGCCCGGCTGGCGCTCGGCCGGGGTCATCGCACGCATGCTGTCGTTGGTGTAACGGTAGAAGGTTTCACCCTTGAACTCGTTGGTACCGGACTTGGTCGCTGCAGTGATCGCGGCACTGGAAACCTGGCCGTACTCGGCCTTGTAGTTGCCGGTGATGACTTTGTACTCGCCGATGGCCAGCTGCGGGAACGGATTGCCGGCGCTGCCGGACTGGCCGGAGATACCACCGCCCTTGACGTAGCTCTTCTGGCCCACGCCGTCGATGTAGACGTTGGTGCCGTCGGAGTTGGTGGCACCGCCGCGCAGCGAGGTGTTGCCCTTGGCATCGCGGGTGAAGATCATGCCCGGCACGGCGTCGGCGAACTCCAGGAAGTTGCGCGACACCTGCGGGGTGGTCTGGATCTGCTGCAGGCTGACAGTCTTGCCGACTTCGGAGGTGCGCACTTCCTGCAGCAGGGTCGGCGCGACGACGTTGACGGTGTCCAGGTTGGTGGCGGCGGTCGTGCCGGTGCCACCAGCAGCCGCCTCGCTGAAGTTCAGCGTCGCGGTCGAAGCGACGGTAACGGTGATCTTCTGGGTCTGGCCGTTGGCAACGACATTGTAGGTGCCCGGGTCCAGGCCCATCAGCGAATAGCTGCCGTCGGCGCGCACGGTGCCGCGACGCACGGTACCGGTGGCGACGTTGGTGGCGGTGACTTCGGCACCGGCCTGCGCGCCGGAGACCTGGCCTCGCAGGCTGGCGTTGGCCGACTGCGCCATGACGTTCGGGGCGGCGGCCAGCATCAGGCAGCTGACCAGTGCGGTGCTCAGCAGCCGGCGCGCCGGCGTGCGGATAGTGGAATGCATCATCAACTCAATCTCCGGGTGGCGGTGACCGCTTGCGCGGCACCTGCGATCAATCAAAAAAGAAGGAACGCCTCTGGCTTCAATGGCCGGATGGCGGAGTGGTGGAATCGCGAACAATCAGGCGCGGGACCAGGGTCTGCTTGTCCCCTGTCCCATCCGTGGAGGTGCCGTCCATCAACTGCAACAAGCGCGACATCGCCCGATCGCCCAGTTCAGCGATGCTGACCTGCATGGTGGTCAGCGACGGGTGGACGAAACGCGCAAGCGGAATGTCATCGAAACCGGCCAGGGCGACGTCGGATGGCACATGGACACCTGCCTGCGCGAAGGCATACAGGCAACCCAGGGCCATCATGTCGTTGGCGGCGAATACGGCATCGGGCAGCGTGCCGGCTGCCAGCAACTCCTGACCGGCGCGATGGCCGGAAGCTTCGTCGAAATCACCGGGCAACTCGATGCCTTCGGCGCCACTGCCAAACGCCGCCAGCGCGTCACGGAAGCCGCGCAGGCGCTCGCGCGCGTCGAAGTTGAGGTCCGGGCCAGAAATGAATGCAATGCGCCGATGGCCGGCATCGAGCAGGTGGCGGGTCATCGCCATCGCCCCTGCATGGTCATCGATGCTCAACACCGGATGGTCCTGCCCAGGCAGGTAGGTGTTGATGAGTACCGTCGGCAATGCCTGCGGCAGGTTGTCGGTCAGGAACCCGGGGCTCTCGGCATAGGGCGAGAGCACCAGCAGACCGTCGACCCGGCCGCGCATGGCACGCAGGGCTGCGCCTTGCTGCTCCTGGTCGCCGTGATAGCTCGACACCAGCAGGTGCTGGCGCCGGCTGCGGGCGACGTTGTCGATGCCACGCATCAGTTCGGAGAAGAATTCGCCGTACAGGTCCGGAAGCACCACGCCCACCGTATTGGTGCGGCGGCTGCTCAGGCTGCGAGCGGCGGCATGCGGGGTGTAACGCAGCCGTGCGGCCACCTCCAGCACAAGCTGGCGGACCGGTTCGGCGACATTTTCATGCCCGTTGAGCGCGCGCGAAACGGTGGCCACAGAGACCTTGGCTTCACGGGCGACGTCTTTGATTGTTATGGCTGCCTTGTTCACGAAGCCGCCCTCCACGGCTTGGACCTACCAGCATTGGCGCGGAATGTAAGCGTTTCCATCTGCGCTTGTAAACAGTCCGTTAGGCGAATGTCCCTAAACGGACACAGAAATCTGTCCGTGGCAGGCCCCTCGACGGACCTGCCAGGACAGCCCGGGACAGGGTTTCAGCCCTGCTCTGACGGGGTGTGTGCGCGGATGGACAACGCGTGGATGTCGGTTTCCATCAACGTGCCCAAGGCGGCGTAGACTGCGCGATGGCGCGCCAGCGGGGCCATTYCCGCGAAGCGCTCGCTGACCACGTGCACGTTGAAATGGCCGCGACCATCGCGCGCTCCGGCATGGCCTGCATGGCGATGGCTGTCGTCTTCGATCTCAAGCACGCTGGGGGCCAGCGCGTGCTGCAGCGCGTCACGAATCTGCTCGATCCGTTTCGCGTTCACGGCAGCACCTTGCGGAACGGACGCACCTGCACCCGCACATAGACGCCCGCCGCGACGTACGGGTCGGCATCGGCCCAGGCCTGGGCCTGCTGCAACGAGTCGAAGCCGGCAATCACCACCGAGCCACTGAACCCTGCCGGGCCCGGGTCTTCGCTGTCGATCGCCGGACACGGCCCGGCCAGAAGCAGGCGGCCTTCATCGCGCAACGCGGTCAGCCGCGCCAGGTGCTCGGGCCGCGCCTGCAGCCGCTGGGCCAGCACATCCTGGCCGTCATATCCTTCAATCACATACCACACCGGCATTTCCTCGCTTGCGTTGCTGGTGAAGCAATTCTAGCCAATCCCGCCGCCTGCCCGGCCTCGGCTGGACACTGGCGCGGCAAAGGCTTACCCTAGGGACCATTGCACGTGGCTGGATGCAGCAGCCCGTCGGTTTTTGCGGCCAACGCAGCCCCCGACGACCGACCCGCTGCTTCGAACCGGTCCACCCGACCGGGCCACGTAGACGACCTCCCCGTAGTCCTGTCGCTGCCGTGTCCTGCGGAGCGCCCTGTTGTTTGATGTGTGGAACCGCGCCGAGACAGGCGCGCCTGGTGTCCTGGCGGTCCGTGGCAGTTGCCCGGTGTGTCAGCTACCGCGACTGGTCCGTTGCAATCCTGATCTCCATTAGATGACTTCCGAACTCGCGCTCGACGCGAACACGCCAACCCGGCCGCCCGCCCCCCAGCAGCAGGAAATGCCGCTGGCCGTGGTGCATGGGCAACCGGTCCTGCAGATTCCGCAGGACCTGTACATCCCGCCGGATGCGCTSGARGTCATCCTSGAKGCSTTYGAAGGMCCGCTSGACCTGCTGCTGTACCTGATCCGCCGGCAGAACCTGGACGTACTGGACATTCCCGTGGCCGAGATCACCCGGCAGTACGTGGAATACATCACCGTGATGCGCGAGCTGCGCTTCGAGCTTGCCGCCGAGTACCTGGTGATGGCGGCGATCCTGGCGGAAGTGAAGTCGCGCATGCTGCTGCCCCGCCCCCCCAGCGTGGAGGGCGAGGAAGCCGATCCGCGTGCGGAGCTGGTGCGACGGCTGCAGGAGTACGAACGCTTCAAGCAGGCCGCCGAGGATATCGACGCCCTGCCCCGGCAGGACCGTGACACCACCGTGGCACATGCCTTCATGCCCGAGCGCGCCGCAGTGAAGCTGCCGCCGCCGGTAGACCTGAAGGAAATGCTGATGGCGCTGCACGACGTACTCAAGCGCGCCGAGCTGTTCACCGGCCACGCCATCAAGCGCGAGGCGCTGAGTGTCCGGCAGCGCATGGGTGAAGTGCTGGGGCGGCTTGAAGACGGCAGGTTCTATCGTTTTGAAAACCTGTTCACCGCCGAAGAAGGCAAGCTGGGCGTGCTGGTCACGTTCCTGGCAGTGCTGGAACTGGCCAAGGAGCAGCTGCTGGACCTCGTGCAGGAAGAACCGCTGGCGCCGATCTACGTGAAGTCCCTGGCCGCCGGCAATACCAATGCCCCGCTGCAGTTCAGCAGCGAGTTCGACGACAACGACGCCGCCAATGAAAACGAGTGAGCGCTGACTGCCGATGGATCAAACGCTGATCAACCGCATTGTCGAAGGTGCGCTGCTGGCCTCCARCCAGCCGCTCACCCTGGCCCAGCTGAAGGACCTGTTCCCGGAAGATGAGCCGGCACCACCGGGCAGCATCGAACGTGCGCTGGAACGGCTGCGCGAGGGCTGCCAGGACCGTGGCGTGGAACTGGTGGAGGTGGCTTCGGGCTTCCGCTACCAGGTGACCGCCGAAGTACATGGCTGGATCAGCCGGCTGTGGACYGAACGCAAGACCCGCTATACCCGCGCCACCCTGGAAACACTGGCCCTGATCGCCTACCGGCAGCCGATCACCCGTGGCGAGATCGAGCAGGTGCGCGGCGTGGCGGTCAGCAGTAACATCATCCAGGCCCTGGAGGAGCGCGAGTGGATCCGCGTGGTCGGCCACCGCGACGTGCCTGGCAAGCCTGCCCTGTTCGGCACCACCAAGGGCTTCTTGGACTACTTCGGGCTGAAACGCCTGGACGAACTGCCGCCCCTTTCCGAACTGAAGGACCTGGGCGACCTGGAACCGCAGCTGGCGCTGGATCGCGACGCACCCCTCGCCGCCARTGCCAACGGCCCGGACGTGAGCGCCGACCCGGACGCCGCTGCAAATGACGACCCTGGCACGACCGCCGGCGACACCCCCGATTCTGCCGACGCACTTCCTGCGGCGGCCGACGATGAGCAAGCACCTTCGCCCTCCGATGATGGGCACCCCGATTCCGCGCCGGGCGAGCGCGCGGTGACAGTGAACGAACGCGAAGACAACGCCGTCGCGAAGACGACCGTGGCTGTTGACCAAGCCGATTCCGAACCAGAGGCCGACCTCGAAACCGTCGGCCGGAGCAAAACTGATGAGTGACACCCCCCGCAAGCCCTCGTTGAACAAGCTTTCGCTCAAGCGCGAAGCCACGTCCGAACAGTTCAAGCTGGAAGAACGCCTGCACAAGGTCCTGGCCCAGGCCGGCCTCGGCTCGCGTCGTGCGCTGGAACAGCGCATTGCCGAAGGCCTGGTCAAGGTCAACGGTGAAGTCGCCCAGACCGGCATGTCGGTCAAGAGCGGCGACAGGATCGAACTCGACGGCCGCGGCTTCGTCGCCACTGCGCTGGCCGAGCCGTCGCGCGTGCTGGTCTACAACAAGCCGGAAGGCGAAGTGACCACGCGTGAAGACCCTGAAGGTCGCCCGACCGTGTTCGAATCCCTGCCGGCGCTGAAGGGTGCCCGCTGGATCGCCGTCGGCCGCCTGGACATCAACACCACCGGCCTGCTGCTGGCCACCACCGACGGTGAGCTGGCCAACGCCATGATGCACCCCTCCTTCGAGGTCGAGCGCGAGTACGTGGTGCGCGTGCGTGCCCCGGAAGGCGAGGACAAGGTGCCCGATGCCGTCGTCGACCGCCTCACCCGTGGTGTCGCACTGGAAGATGGCCCGGCCAAGTTCGATGAGATCGAACGTATCGGCGGCACCGATTCGCACGACTGGTTCCGCGTCGTGGTGAAGGAAGGCCGCAACCGCGAAGTGCGCCGCCTGTGGGAATCGCAGGGCTGCCAGGTCAGCCGCCTCAAGCGCACCCGCTACGGCAAGGTCAGCCTGCCGCGCGAACTGGCCCGCGGCCAGTCCGTCGAACTGCCGGGCAGCCAGGTCGAAGCGCTGCGCGCCGAACTGAAGCTGGAAGAAGGCGCGCCGTCGGCCCTGACCCTGCAGCCGGTGATCGGCCAGCGTCGTGCTGCCAAGACCACCGTGCGCGTACGCGAAGGTGGCCGCGGCAACGCTTACGTCAATGGTCACAACACCGCCGATGAAGGTCGCGAACTGCGTCGCTTCGACAACGTGCGCGAAGACCGCGGCCGCGGTCGCGGCGGCAAGGGTGGTGGTGGTTTCAAGGGCGGCCTGACCGTCAGCGGTGAAGCTGCTGCCAAGCAGTCGCAGCGCCCGTTCAAGCAGCGCGCGCCGAAGAACGACCGCTCGCTGCCGGAAGGCAACCCGGCCGCATTCCGTACCTGGTACGTGCCGGATGGCGTGAGCACCGGCCCGAGCGGCCACCGCAATGCCGGTCCGGGCGCTCGTGGCCCGGGTGCCCGTGGTCCGGGCGCAGGTGCAGGCGGCCAGGGCCGTCCGTACGGCAAGCCGAAGGGTCCGGGCGCAGGCGCCGGTGGCAGCCAGGGTCGTGGCGGCTACGGCGGTGAAGGTCGTGGTGGCTACGGTGGTGAAGGTCGCGGTGGCGCCGGTGGCGCAGGCGGCCAGGGTCGTCCGGCCGGTGCGGGCAACCGCTCGCAGGGCCAGGGCAACAAGCACCCGTACGGCCATCCGGGCAATGCCCCCAGCTTCCCGTCCGACCACGCCAATCCGGGCTTCAGCCCGTACGGCAGCTCGCGTCCGGCCGGCAACGGTCGTCCGGGCGGCAATGCGAATGCACGTCCGGGCGGCAACCGTGGTCCGGGTGGTCCGGGCGGCAATCGCGGCCCGGGTGGCCCCGGCGGCAACCGTGGTCCCGGCGGTCCGGGTGGCAACCGCGGCCCGGGTGGCCCCGGCGGCAACCGTGGCCCGGGTGGCCCGCGTCGCAGCGGCCCGCGCGGCGGCTGATCTCCACCTTCAATGAAGGACACAGCGATGACACGGATGTTGTCCCTCGGCGCCCGCATCGGCGCCGTGCTGGTGGCTCTGTTGCTGGTCGGCGGCTGCGAACGCGCTGCCGACCGGCTCAAGCAGGAAATCGCCGCCACGCAGAATCCCTGGCCGAAATCTTCGGCCCTGCACGATCCGGCCGACCGCATGCTGCGTCGGCTGATTGTCGATGAGCGCTATCTCACCCGCATCAAGCAGGCCGGCAGCAAGGACAAGGCTGCTGTCGCCGGTGCACAGCTTGCACTGGATGGCATCGGCCGCCTGCCCCGCCCCATGCTGGAGCGGCGTGCGCAGCTGCTGGCCGCAATGCTGCGCGGAATGCCGGTAGAGAAATGCGCACTGATCGCCCGCGCCACTACGGCGTCGGACATTGCGCAGGTAGGCAGGACCTTGTTCAACGAACTGGAGAAGCGTCCGTCGCAGGACATCGATTTCTGGTTCGAGATGAGCTACCAGGCCAGCCTCGCCGAGCTCGAACAGCGACCCGCAACCCCTGCCACTGAACAGCAGATTGCCGAGGCGACCGAGGCCCTGCTCGCCTCGATGGCTGACGAAAGCACGCGCGCGCGGGCCATGGCGGTACTGCCGCGGATGGACACCGCACCGGCTGCCGACGTCTGCTGGGCATCGCTGATGCTGCTCGATGCCGCGTCCAGCACCGTGCCCGAACCACATCGCGGCACATTGGCCTGGCTGATGGCCCAGCAGTAGACACGGCGACGGAAGCCGGGCCCGTGCGCCCGCTTCCCCGCGTTCGGCCGCGACCACTCCACTCTCACCCTGCCGCTCGAGCGCTTTCGGCGCGCTGGAACGCCGCAGGCGTGGTCGCGACCATGCTGCGGAAGAAGGCGATGAACGGACTCTCTGCCGAGAATCCAAGTTCCAGCGCCACGTGCGCGACACGATGGCCGAGCAGCAGCAGTTCCATGGCCCGCATCAACCGCCATTGCTGACGCCACGCCTGGTAGCCCATGCCGGTATCGCGTTGCATCAGGCGCCCGATCGTACGCACGCTCAGTCCGCTGCGCTGGGCCAGCTCGCCCAGTTCGGGCGGCAGCTGCTCGGCCACCGGCAGGCAGCGGGCGATGCGCGGGTCGCGCGGTAATGGCAGCTCCATCGGCTCCACCGGCGCAGCGGCAATCTCAAGCACGCACAGCGCCAGTTGATGCCCCGCTCGCGGCGCTTGCCAGTCATGTGCGAACGGCGCCTGCGCGATCGGCTCCAGCAGCGCCTGCAGCAGGGGACCGACACCAATGATTGCTGGCTGCTGCGGCAACTGCGCCGACAGCGTGGCATCGAAGTACAGCGACCGATAGTCCACCGCCTGTCGCATCTGCGCGCGGTGCAGCAGACCACCCGGAATCCACGCCGCGCGCGATGGCGGCAACAGGCTGATGCGATCGCCGAACGTCAGCCGCGTGCAACCGGCGCGCGTGTACAGCAGTTGCGAACGTGCGTGCTGGTGCCAACCGGAGTCATGCTCGGCCAGCGTGGCAGCGATACCGATCACCGGGGCGCTCCAGGCATCGGCATCGAAGCGAGCGTCGGGCTGCAGCCATGCCATGTCCGATTTCATCCATCTACTGTCGCAATCACTAGAGTGCGCCATCAGCACGGCCACGACAATGCGCGCCCCTGTTTCCGGAGCGCGCCGATGTCACCTCGCCTGCTGTCCCTCACCATTGCGCTGCTGATGTTTCCGCAGCTGGCGCAGACCCTGTACAGCCCGGCGCTGGCCGATCTGGCGCACCGCTTCACCCTGCCGGCCAGCGCTGCCAGCCAGGCGATGAGCCTGTACCTGCTGGGGTTCGCGCTGGGCGTCCTGCTGTGGGGAAGGCTGGCCGACCGCGTTGGCCGTCGCCCCGCCCTGCTGGGTGGCCTGTCCGTTTTCGTGCTGGCGGCACTGGGCGGATTGGCGGCCGGCACGTTCGGCCAGGTGCTGGCTGCGCAGATGCTGGCCGCCCTGGGCGCCGCCGCCGCCTCGGTGGTGACCCAGACCGTGCTGCGCGACCACCTTGAAGGGCCCGCGCTGGCGCAGGCGTTCTCCTGGATTGGCATGGCGCTGGCGCTGAGCCCGGCGATCGGGCTGGCACTGGGCTCGCTGCTGGTCGCTGCCGATGGCTATGCCGGCGTACAGGCCGGCCTGCTGCTGATCGCTGCATTGCTGATGCTGGGCTGCGTAACCGGGCTGCGTGAAAGCCGGCCCGCGCAGATCGCGCCCGTACCGCTGCGGCCCCTGCTGCGGCAACTGCTGGGCGACCGTTGGATCTGGTCGC
Source organism: Stenotrophomonas sp. 05L414_2 (assembly GCF_056397905.1). Lineage (NCBI taxonomy): Bacteria > Pseudomonadati > Pseudomonadota > Gammaproteobacteria > Lysobacterales > Lysobacteraceae > Stenotrophomonas > Stenotrophomonas sp. 05L414_2. Next base: position 15,486 of record NZ_JBFTOJ010000025.1, on the reverse strand, counting down.
ACGCGCTGCTGGTCATGGCCTTCAACGTGGCCATGTACAGCTGGTACGCGCTGGGGCCGTTCGTGTTCGCACGCCTGCACTGGCCGGCCAGCTGGTTCGGCGCCAGCGGTGCGGTGCTGGCGCTGGGTTCGGCGTTGGGCGCGTGGGCCAATGGCCGCCTGTTGCGTGTCGGCGTCCCTGCGTTGACGCGCGTCCGCATTGCGGCATCGCTGGTACTGGCTGGTGGTGTCCTGGCCGCGCTGCTGCGCGGGCAACCGGTCATCGTGATGGCGATGCTGCCAGTCGTGGCGGGATTCGGCCTGGCCATCCCCAATGTGCTCGGGCAGGCACTACGCGGCTATGCACACTGCCTGGGCAGTGCCGGCGCCCTGTTCGGCCTGCTCTACTACCTGCTGATCGGCGCGGCGATGGCCGTTGTCGGCGCACTGCAGATGCTGGCGCCATCCATCATCGCCTGTGCACTGTTGGCGCTGTGGTTGCTGCGTCCGCGGAGCGCGCTGGCCTAGGAATTGCTGCAAACGCTCTGCACTGTGCGCCACTGCCGGAAACCGCGCGGCAGCGCTGGCTATGGTGCGTGTTCTCCGCAACCACGCAGATGTCGATGATCACCATCACCGCAGAACAGGCCCGCGCAAACGCTGACGCCGCCATTCGACCGATCGAGCAGTACTACAGGGATCTGGACAAATCGATCCAGGTCGGCTCGGAAAACGGCCGCCGTTACATCGTGTTCGGCTTCAACAAGGCGCTGGCCAGCGAGCGCCTCGTCGACGGCGTCGTCGAGCAACTGCTGCAGAACCGCTTCAGTGTCGAACGGCTGCCCAGCGACGCCGAGCAGCACTACATCCGCATCAGCTGGGAAGCCGGGGAGCCCTCCCGCCTCAACGCCGGCTGATGGTGAACGCCGCGCCGTCCACACCCAGGTCCCAGCCCTTGCCGGTACCGGACAGGGCCAGCGAGATATCGCCCTTGGTCATCACCTGCGCGTTGCTGGACTTCACCGCACCGGCATGCGCGCCGACCGAGGCGTAGGTGCCCAACAGCTCGCCGACGCTGCTGGCGCCGGTGAAGCTGCCACGGCCATCGGTGATCTTCGACTTGCCAACGGTCAGGCCGCCGCCCTTCAGCTGGATCCGCACCGGCATGCTGGAACCGTTGGTGCAGTGGATGGTGCCGTTGCCCGAGGCGGTCTTGTAGATCAGTGACCAGCCGGACAGGTTGTAGCGCAGCTGGCAGTCAAGGTTGCCACCGGCCTGCGCGGTCGGGGCCAGGGACGCTGCGGCCAGCGCCAGCAGCAGGGCAAACGGCTTGGTATTCATCGGCAGAACATCCACATCGGTCGGAATGTGGGCGAATCTAGCAGCGCGCGCGTGCACGTTGGATGCAGGCGCGCGCGGTGGGGCGGGAAGCGTTCAGCCGCCGTATCAGGCCTGCACATCCAGATGGAAGGCATCGGCATCGAGCATGGCCGGGAAGCGTGCACGATGCGAGGCCAGTGCTTCGGCGGAGATGGTGGTGGTCACCACCTGCTCGCGCTCGCGGATCTCCACCTGCGGCTGGCCGAGGAAGTCGATGACCGCGCTGTCGCCAGCGTAATGCAGCTGGTTGCCGTCCACGCCCACGCGGTTGACTGCGGCGACGAAACACAGGTTCTCGATCGCCCGCGCGCGCAGCAGGGTCTTCCACGCGTAGGCGCGCGCGGAAGGCCAGTTGGCGACGAAGATCTGCAGGTCGAAGTCCAGCTGTTCGGCTCGCTCGACGTTGTAGCGGTTGCGGCAGAACACCGGGAAACGCAGGTCGTAGCAGACCTGCGGATTGATCCGCCAGCCCTTCCATTCCACGCACAACCGGTCGCGGCCGGCGGCGTAGCGCTCGTGCTCGCCGCCGTAACGGAACAGGTGACGCTTGTCGTAGTACTGCAGGCCACCATCGGGGGTGGCGAACAGCAGGCGGTTGTAGACGCCCTCACCATCGCGCAGCTGCACGCTGCCGATCACTGCCGCATTCAAGGCTTTGGCCTGCGCGCGCACCCACGCCACGGTCGGGCCGTCCATGCCTTCGGCCTGGGCGATGGCTTCGTTTGAAAAGCCACTGGTGAAGGTTTCCGGCAGGATCACCAGATCGGTGGTGCCGGCCAGCGGCGCCAGCAGCGCGCCGTAGTATTCGCGGTTGCCGGCCGGGTCGTGCCAGCGGGTGTCGCCCTGGACGAGGGAAATGCGCAGGTCCTGCATGCTGTCTCCTCCGCTCACAGCAGGCGCAGGCGTTCGATCGCCGCGTCCAGGGTGGCCTCGTTCTTGGCGAAGCACAGGCGCACCAGGCGCTGGCCGACCGGCGCGGTTTCGTAGAACGGCGACAGCGGAATGGCGGTGACGCCCTTCTCGATGGTCAGCCACTTCACGAACTCATGGTCCGGCAGGTCACTGATGGCCGAATAGTCGACCAGCTGGAAGTAGCCGCCCGGCACCGGCAGCGCCTTCAGGCGGGTACCGGCCAGCTGCTCGCGGAAGCGGTCGCGCTTGGCTTCATAGAACGCGCCCAGTTGCAGATGATGCTGCGGCTCGTCGCGGATCATCGCAGCGAAACCGTACTGCGCCGGGCCGAAGCTGGTGAAGGTGTTGTACTGGTGCACCTTGCGGAACTCGGCGGTCATCGCCGCCGGCGCCACCGCATAACCGATCTTCCAGCCAGTGCAGTGATAGGTCTTGCCGAAGCTGGAGATGACGAAGGTGCGCTCGCGCAGTTCCGGGTAGCGCAGCGCCGATTCGTGGCGACGGCCGTCGTAGATGATGTGYTCGTACACTTCATCGGATATCAGGTAGATCTGCGTGCCGCGCAGTACATCGGCCAGCGCCTGCATGTCGGCCTCGTCCAGCATCGCGCCGGACGGGTTGTGCGGGGTGTTGACCATCAGCAGGCGGGTGCGCGGGGTGATCGCCGCGCGCACGCGGTCCCAGTCCACCGCGAAGGTCTGCGGGTCCAGCGGCACGTGCACGGCGGTGGCGCCGGCCAGTTCGATCGCCGGTTCATAGCAGTCGTAGGCCGGGTCGAGCACGATCACTTCCTCGCCGGCACGCACCACGGCGTGGATGGCGTTGAAGATCGCCTCGGTGGCGCCGCTGGTGACGGTGATCTCGGTGTCCGGATCGATCGTCGCGCCGTACAGGTCCAGCGACTTCTGCGCGATGGCCTGGCGCAGCGGTGCCACGCCGGTCATCGGCGGGTACTGGTTCAGGCCGGCGGCCATCGCCTTGCTGGTCTCGTCGATCAGGCGCTGCGGCGCGGAGAAATCCGGGAACCCCTGGCCGAGGTTGACCGCGCCGTGTTCGGCGGCGAGCTGGGACATCACGGTGAAGATCGTGGTACCGACCTTGGGCAGCTTGGTGTTCGGTTGCATCGGCCTGGGCTGTGGGGAAACAAGGGCTGGAAGTGTACGAAATCCCGACCCGGCCTGCGGCGCCGACGGTAGCGCCGGGTCATACCCGGCGGCTCTTTGCACATGCCGCACCGATGGCAAGCCGCGCTGCGTGCTCGCCGGGCACGGCCCGGCGCTACCGGGTCACATTCACCGCTACAATTGCTGCCGCACTCCCGCATGAAGACCCCTGCGCCTTGAACACCCCTGCATTGCTGGCCGCCAGCGGCCTGAGCTTCTCCCGCAATGACGAGCCGGTGTTCGGCCCGCTGGACTTCCACGTGGATGCCGGCGAGGCGCTGCTGGTGCAGGGCGGCAACGGTGCCGGCAAGACCACCCTGCTGCGCGTGCTGTCAGGCCTGGCGCGCCCGGGCGCGGGCCAGGTGCTGATCGACGGCAGGCCGGCCAGCAACGCCGAGCGTGCGCGCTATGTCGCCTACCTCAGCCACCTGCCGGCGCTGAAGCCGGACCTGGACACGCTGGAGAACCTGCATTTCCTCTGCGGCCTGCACGGCCGCCGCGCACGGCAGATGCCGGGCAATGCGCTGGCCATCGTCGGCCTGGCCGGCTACGAGGACACCCTTGTGCGGCACCTGTCGGCCGGACAGAAGCGGCGGCTTGCGCTGGCCCGCATCTGGCTGTCGCCGGCACCGCTGTGGCTGCTCGACGAACCCTATGCCAACCTCGACCTGGAAGGCATCAACCTGGTCAATCGGATGATTTCCGCACACCTGCGCAGTGGCGGCGCCGCCCTGGTCACCACGCATGGCGCCTATGCCGCCCCGCCGGTACGCACCCGCCAGCTCGATCTGGGGGGTGAAGCATGATCGCGCCAGGCACCGAACCAGGCCTGTGGCAGACCGCCCGCGCGCTGATTGCGCGCGACCTGCGCCTGCTCTGGCGGCGTCGCGGCGATGCCCTGCAGCCGGTGCTGTTCGCCCTGCTGGTGGTGGTGCTGTTCGCCCTGGCCCAGGGCCGGGACCCGCAGCCGCTGGCCGCCACCGCCGGTGCGGTGCTGTGGTTGGCGGTACTGCTGGCCGGGCAGCTGGCGCTGGATTCGCTGTTCCGCTCCGACGCCGAAGACGGTTCGCTCGAACAATGGCTGCTGGCGCCGGTGCCACTGGCGTGGCTGGTGCTGGTGCGGGTGCTGCTGCATTGGGCGACCACCGCCCTGCCACTGATCCTGCTGAGCCCGTTGCTGGCGGAAATGCTGCATCTGCCGCATGACCAGCTGCCGATGTTGCTGGCATCGTTGCTGCTGGGAACACCGTTGTTGAGCCTGATCGGTGGCGTGGTCGCTGCACTGACCGTCGGCATCCGGCGCTCTGGTATTCTCGTGGCGTTGCTGTCGTTGCCGTTGTACGTACCGGTGCTTGTCTTCGGTGCCGGCAGCCTGGCGGCAGCCAGCCGCGGGCAGGACCCGGTCGGTGCGCTGCTGATGCTGGGCGCTGGACTGGTGATCGCCCTGGTGCTGGCACCGCTGGCCACCGCTGCTGCGATCCGTATTTCTCTGAGTTGACCGAGCTGAGAGCCAATCCACCCCTGCTGGATAGCCGCCACGCATGAATCCGATCGTCCGCTGGTTCCATCAACTCGGTTCGCCCCCGACCTTCGATCGTTTCGCCGCACGCTGGTCCCGCGTGTTCTACGCTGCGGCGGTTCCGGTGCTGCTGATCGGCCTGTGGCAGGGCCTGTTCGTGGCACCGCCGGAACAGAACCAGCACGACGCCTTCCGCATCATCTACATCCATGTACCCAGCGCCTGGATGAGCCTGTTCGTGTTCGCGCTGATGGCCGCCTACGCCGCCATCGCGCTGATCTGGCGCATCAAGATCTGCGAGATCCTGGCGATGGCCTGTGCGCCGATGGGCGCCGGCTTCACCCTGATCACCCTGCTGACCGGCAGCATCTGGGGCAAGGGCACCTGGGGCACCTGGTGGGACTGGGACCCGCGCATGACCAGCGAGCTGATCCTGCTGTTCCTGTACCTGGGCGTGATCGGCCTGTACCACGCCATCGAAGACCGCCGCAGTGCCGCACGCGCGGCCGGCCTGCTGGCCATCGTCGGCGTGGGCCTGCTGCCGATCATCCGCTATTCGGTGGACTGGTGGGGCGCGCTGCACCAGCGCCAGTCGATCAACGTGTTCGGCGAGAACGCCGTGCGGCCGGAACTGATCGCCCCGCTGTGGTGGATGGTGGTGGCCACCAAACTGTGGTTCGTCGGCTCGCTGCTGGCCAAGGCGCGCGCCGACAACATCGCGCGCGAGGCCGGCAAGGCCTGGATCGGCGAGCGCTTCGGCACCGCGGATGGGGAGGCACGGCGATGACCCACCTGCCCTACCTCATCGCCGCCTTCGCGGTGTTCCTGCTGGTGCTGGCCTGCGATGCGCTGGGCTCGTGGCTGCGCCTGCGCAGCGCCCGACAGCTGGCGCAACGCCGCCAGCAGCGGCTGCAGGCGCGTGGCAACGCGTCGGCACCGGCGCCGCTTGCCACCGAGCTCAGCCGATGACGCCGGTACAGCGACGCCGCATGATCTGGGTGCTCCTGCTGTTGCTGGCCTCCGGGCTGGCCACCACGCTGGTGGCCTTCGCCCTGCAGCGCAACATCGCCTACCTGTACACGCCTTCGGAAGTGCTGCGCGGCGACGTGGATGCGCAGTCCCGCTTCCGCCTGGGTGGCATGGTGGTGAAGGGGTCCTTCGATCGACCCAGCGGCTCGCTGCAGGCCCACTTCGTGGTCACCGACGGCGATGCAACGCTCCCGGTCAGTACCGACCGCATCCTGCCGGACATGTTCCGCGAGGGGACCGCCGTGGTCGCCAGCGGTCGCCTGCAGGACGGTACCTTCGTCGCCGACGAGGTGCTGGCCAAGCACGATGAGAACTACGTGCCCAAGGAAGTGGCCGACAAGATGGGCGATGCGCATCGCAAGCACGATGTGCCGGTCACGGCGCCCGAGGCGCGCTGAGTGCTTCCCGAATTCGGTCAGATCCTCCTGCTGTGCGCGCTGCTGGCCTCGCTGCTGCAGGGGGTGCTGCCGCTGGTGGGCGCGCAGCGTGGCAATGACGCATGGATGGCCGTTGCCCGCCCGGCGGCCTTTGCCCAGCTGGTGCTGCTGGCCGGCGCCTTCGCCGTACTGACGGCGGCTTTCGTGCAACAGGATTTCTCGGTGCGCTACGTCGCCGAGAACTCCAATTCGCTGCTGCCGTTGATCTACCGCTATTCGGCGGTGTGGGGGGCGCACGAAGGCTCGCTGCTGATGTGGGCGCTGGTGCTGGCGCTGTGGACCGGTGCAGTGGCGCTGTTTTCGCGCCACCTGCCGGCACCGGTACAGGCGCGCGTGCTGGCGGTGATGGGCGTGGTCAGCGTCGGCTTCCTCGCCTTCCTGATCTTCACCTCCAATCCGTTCCTGCGCTTGAACCCGGTGCCACTGGAAGGCCGTGACCTCAACCCGTTGCTGCAGGATCCGGGGCTGATCATCCATCCGCCGATGCTGTACCTGGGCTACGTCGGCTTTGCGGTGCCGTTCGCCTTCGCCGTGGCGGCACTGCTGGAAGGCCGTGTCGATGCACGCTGGCAACGCTGGACCCGGCCCTGGACCAATGTCGCCTGGGGCTTCCTCACGCTGGGCATCGCACTGGGCAGCTGGTGGGCGTATTACGAGCTGGGCTGGGGCGGCTGGTGGTTCTGGGACCCGGTCGAGAACGCCAGCTTCATGCCCTGGCTGGTCGGCGCGGCGCTGATCCATTCGCAGGCGGTCACCGAAAAGCGTGGCACCTTCGGCAGCTGGACGCTGCTGCTGGCCATCGCGGCGTTCGCGCTGTCGCTGCTGGGCRCSTTCCTGGTSCGCTCCGGCGTGCTGACCAGCGTGCATTCGTTCGCGGCCGATCCCTCGCGTGGGCTGTTCATCCTGATCTTCCTGTCGGTGCTGGTGGGGGGCAGCCTGCTGCTGTATGCGCTGCGTGCGCCGCGGCTGGCCGTGGATGCCGGTGATCCGCGCCGTGGCTTCACCGCGACCTCGCGGGAAACCCTGCTGCTTGCCAACAACCTGCTGCTGGCCAGCGCCTGCGCGATGGTCCTGCTGGGCACCCTCTACCCACTGCTGGCCGATGCGCTGTCGCTGGGCAAGATCTCGGTGGGCCCACCGTACTTCGGCAGCCTGTTCCTGCTGCTGATGGCACCGATGGTGATGCTGCTGCCGTTCGGTCCGCTGGTGAAGTGGCAGCGCGACCAACCCTCGCGCGCACTGGCATTGCTGTTGCCATGGGCGGGGCTGGCTGTACTGCTTGGCGCCTGGGCCTGGTGGCAGGCGCCGCAGAATGGCTGGAAGGCCGGCATCGGCGTTGCGGCTGCGGCCTGGGTTGGGCTGGGCACCGCCCGGTTCGTCTGGCAGCGCCTGCGTGGCAATGGCCGCTTCACTGCCGAAATGCTTGGCATGATCGTCGCCCATGCCGGTGTCGCGGTGTTCCTGGCCGGCGCGCTGCTGGTGGAAGCATTGAACGTGCAGCGCGAAGTGGCGCTGTCGCCGGGCCAGCAGGTAGTGGTCGCCGGCCACGAAGTGCGCTTCGAGGGCGTGGACCACCGCGAAGGCCCCAATTTCATCGCTGATCGCGGCCATCTGCGGGTGCTGCGCGACGGTCGCGAGCTGGCCCTGCTGCATCCAGAGAAGCGCCAGTACGCCAGCGGCGGCCAGGTGATGACCGAAGCAGGCATCGATGCACGACTCAGCGGTGATGTCTACGTGGCATTGGGCGAGCCGCTGGGCAACAATGCATGGGCGGTACGGGTGCACATCAAGCCCTTCGTGCGCTGGATCTGGCTGGGCGCGCTGTTGATGGCCCTGGGCGGATTCATCACCGCTGCCGATCGCCGCTTTCGTCGTCCGTAGGAGTCCCCCATGTCCGAGTCACCCGCCCCACGCCCTTCCCGCCCGCTGCCGCCGGTAGCCATCGTGATCGGCGTCCTGTTCTTCTTCGGCCTGCTTGGCCTGATGATCTACGGGGTGATGAAATCGGGCGATCCGCAGCGCGACGTGCTGCCTTCGGCACTGATCGACAAGCCGGCGCCGGCGTTCGCGCTGCCGGTGCTGCATGACCCGCAGATGATCGTGCGCAGCGAGGAGCTGCGTGGCGCGCCGTACCTGCTCAACGTCTGGGGCAGCTGGTGCGCGGCCTGCCGTGAAGAACATCCGGTACTGACCCGCTTCGCCGAGAGCAAGCGCGTACGCGTGATCGGCTACAACTGGAAGGATGAACCGACCGACGCGCTGCACTGGCTGGAACAGCTGGGCAACCCGTTCATGGTCGTGTTGAGCGACATCGAAGGCCGCACCGCCATCGACTGGGGTGTGACGGCAGCACCGGAGACCTTCCTGGTCGATGGCAGTGGCATCGTGCGCTGGAAGTACAGCGGCGCGATGACCCAGCAGGTGGTCGATGAGAAGTTGATTCCGGCGCTGGAAAAGCTTGAAAAGGCCCAGGGCGATGCTGGCAATACCCTGCACGCCTCGCCGTAAGCGCATGCGCTGGCTGCTGCCGCTGCTGCTGGCGATGACCCTGGCGCTGCCAGACTCCGGCCTCGCCCAACAACCGGTGCATGATGCGCGGCCGCTGATGTTCCGCGATGCAGCCGAGGAGACGCGCTTCCACGACCTGGCTGCGCAGTTGCGCTGCGTGCAGTGCCAGAACCAGTCACTGGCCGATTCCAACGCGCAGATCGCGCAGGACCTGCGCCGCGAAGTGCTGCAGTTGATGCAGCAGGGCCTCGACGATGCGGCCATCAAGCAGTTCCTGGTCGCCCGCTATGGCGAGTTCGTGCTCTATCAACCGCCACTGCAACCGGGCACCTGGCTGCTGTGGGGCGGCCCGCTGCTGGTACTGGGTGGCGGCGCGCTGGTGGTGATGGGCATCGTCCGTCGCCGTAGTCGGCAGATGGATGCATCCGCTGCAGCGGACCCAACCGAGGGAGAGGACTGGTGACGCACTGGTTGCCGATGGTCGCCGCAGTGGCCGCTGCGCTGTTGGCGGCCGTGGTGCTGTGGCCGCTGCGCCAGCATGGCCGTCGCAGCTTCGTGCTGGGGGTGGTGGCACTGGGCGTGGCCGGTGCCTGCCTGTATCTGCTGGTCGGCAATCCCCGCGCCGCACAGGTGCAGCCTGCGCCTTCGGTCGCCACGTTGCGTGACGGTGTAGAGGCGCTGCAGCAGGCGCTGCAGCGTGACCCGCAACGCGCCGATGGCTGGGCGCTGCTGGGTCGTTCGCAGGCCGAGCTTGGCAATGCCGCCGCCGCGGCCGACGCCTTCAACCGCGCCGCAGCACTGGCACCGGACGAACCGGGCGTGCTGGTCGAGGCCGCGCAGGCACGCGCCCAGGCCGATCCTGGCAAGCAGTTCGATGACACCGCGCTGGCATGGCTGCAGCGCGCACGTACCTTGTCGCCCGACGCCGAACGCGCAAGCTGGCTGCTTGGCATTGCCCTGCGCCAGCGGGGCCGCAATGCCGAGGCCGCCGAACTCTGGAGCACGCTGCTGCCACGCCTGGAGCCGGGTGCCGCGCAGGCGCTGCAGGCACAGATCGCCATCGCCCGCGAGGCGGCCGGCCAGCCGTCGCACGCACCGGCCGCCGCCCCCGCGCTGCTGCAGGTACGGGTGCAGCTGCCCGCATCGTTGAAGGCGGGTAACTGGCCGGCCAGCACCCAGGTCTTCGTGCTGGCGCGCGCTGTGGGCGGCCCGCCGATGCCGGTGGCTGCACGCAAGCTGCCCCTGGCCGGCTTCCCTGCAACGGTCGGCCTCGGCGACGGCGACAGCCCGATGCCTACCGCACCGTTGTCGGCACATCGCGAAGTGGAAGTACTGGCGCGCATTTCGCGCAGCGGCAGCGCCAACCGCAGCGAAGACGACCTGCAGACCGCCCCGGTCAAGGTCAGCCTGCCGCATGACGGTGTGGTTGAGCTGCAGTTCCCGTAACGTACACGCGCCGCTGCGCTCGCCGGGCCATGCCCGGCGGATTCACGCTCAGCCCGTTGATGGAAACCAGCGTGTCGCCAGCTGTACACGCCGCCCCGCTAGAATGGCCGCATGACCGAATTCATTCCTCCGGGCACCCGCTTCCATGCCCTGCCCTCGCCCTTTCCGTGCAAACGCGGCGGTGTCCTGCACGGCGCGCACGTGGCCTACGAGACCTGGGGCGCGCTGGACGAAGAGGCCAGCAACGCGATCCTGATCGTCACCGGCCTGTCGCCGGATGCGCATGCCGCGGCCAACGAAGCCAACCCTGCGCCAGGCTGGTGGGAGGCCATGCTCGGCCCCGGCAAACCGATCGATACCGACCGCTGGTTCGTGGTGTGCGTCAACTCGCTGGGCAGCTGCAAGGGCTCCACCGGCCCTGCCTCGATCAATCCGGCCAACGGCGAGCTGTATCGCCTGGATTTCCCGGAACTGTCCATCGAAGACGGCGCACGCGCGGCGATCGACGTGGTGCGCGCACTGGGCATCGGACAACTCGCCTGCGTGATCGGCAATTCGATGGGCGGGATGACGGCGCTGGCGGTGTTGCTGCTGCACCCGGGCATCGCCCGCAGCCATATCAACATTTCCGGCAGCGCGCAGGCCCTGCCGTTCTCGATCGCCATCCGTTCGCTGCAGCGCGAAGCGATCCGCCTGGACCCGCGCTGGAACGGTGGCCACTACGACAATGAGGCATACCCGGAATCGGGCATGCGCATGGCACGCAAGCTGGGCGTGATCACCTACCGCTCGGCGCTGGAATGGGATGGCCGCTTCGGTCGCGTGCGGCTGGATTCAGACCAGACCGACGATGATCCATTCGGCCTGGAATTCCAGGTCGAGAGCTATCTGGAAGGCCATGCGCGCCGGTTCGTGCGTTTCTTCGACCCCAACTGCTATCTGTACCTGAGCCGCTCRATGGACTGGTTCGATCTGGCCGAGTATGGCGATGGCGATGTGCTGGCCGGACTGGCCAGCATCCGCGTCGGCAAGGCACTGGCGATCGGCGCCAACACCGACATCCTGTTCCCTGTACAGCAGCAGCAACAGGTCGCCGATGGCCTGCGCGCTGGTGGCGCGGACGCGCGTTTCATCGGCCTGGAATCGCCCCAGGGTCATGACGCGTTCCTGGTCGACTTCGAACGTTTCGGCCCGGCCGTGCGCGGCTTCCTCGACGAACTGTAGTGGCGTGGCGGCGCAATCTCGCACTGGCCGCGTTCGGTGCGTTGATCGGCTTGACCGCAACCGGCGTGTTTCCGCTCTGGCTGGGCGCATGGTGCGTGCTGGCCAGTGCGGTGTCGTTCGGCCTGTATGGGCACGACAAGCGCGCAGCGCAGCGAAAACAGCAGAGGACGCCCGAACGCACGCTGCAGCTGCTGGCCTTTGCCGGCGGCTGGCCCGGCGCGCTGCTCGGCCAGGCGCTGTTCCGCCATAAACATCGCAAGGCGCCGTTCCAGTGGGTGTTCTGGTTATGCGTGCTGGCCAACGTGGCCTCGATCGCGGTGATGCTGCGCGCGTTTTCGCGGTAGCTGCCCTGTAGATCCACGCCACGCGTGGATATGCCGACCAAGGTCGGCATCTACCGAAGCGGTTCGCGGACCAGCACCCCGTCCACCAACCGGTACTGCACATCCACCACACCCGCGGGCAGGTCATCGTGGGTGATCATCAGCAGGCTGCGCCCTTCCAGCAGTGCTGGCAGGTCCTGCAGCAGCGCGCGCGCGGTATCCACGTCCAGGCCTTCGGTGGGCTCATCCACCAGCAGGATCGGCGCATTGCGCAGCAGCGCGCGGGCCAGCGCCAGGCGACGCGCCTGGCCGGCCGACATCGTTGCGCCGTTCTCGCCCACCCACGCCTGCAGGCCGCCGTTGCGCTCGGCCCATTCACCCAGCCGTACCCGTTGCAGCACCGCCCACAACGCTTCGTCGCTGGCCTCGGGATCGCCCAGCCGCAGGTTCGCGGCCACGCTGCCGGCAAACACCGGCGCGTTCTGCGGCAGCCACGCCAGGTGCCGGTGCCAGTCGGCCTGGGCGACATCGCGCAGGTCCTGGCCACCGTAGGTCAGCCGCCCCTGCTGCGGATCCCACAGCCGCAGCAGCAGGCTCGACAAGGTGGTCTTGCCGCTGCCGCTGTCGCCACGGATGGCGATGCGCTCGCCCGGTGCCAGCGTCAGCTGCAGGCCACGCAGCACCGGCCGTGCGGCGCCCGGCCACTGGAAGTGCACATCGTCCCAATGCACGGTCGCCGCCGGCGCCAGCGGCTGCGACGACACCGGCTCCTGCACCGAAGGTGCCTGCTCGACGATGCCCTGCAGGCGCGCGGCCGCAATGCGGCCCGATTGCAGCGACTGCCAGGCCAGGCCCATGCCCGCCCACAGTTCGATCATCGCCACGGTCAGGAACACCAGCCCGGCGGCCATTTCCGGCGCGATGCGCTGTTGTTCGGCCGCATGCAGCGCCAGTGCCAGCATCGCTACCAGGCCGAGCCCGGCCAGCACACCATGCAGCGTTGATGCAGCGATCAGCCGCAGGCGTCGACGACGATCGCGCGAGGCCACCTGCTTGGCCGCCACCCGCACCTTCAACTGCCAGGCATTGCCAGCGTTGAGCGCGGCCAGATCAGCCGCCCCTTCCAGCCCCTCGAATGCCGCCGTGCGCAACGCTGCGCGATGTGCGGCGCGGTCGGCCTCTTCGCTGTCATGGCCCCTCACGCCCAGCCACGGCACGCCAATGCCGATCAGCAACGCCAGTACCGCCAGCAGCACCGCTGCCGATGGCAGGATCAACGCTGCCGAGCCCACGCCCACCAACGTCAACGCGCCCAGCGCCAGCAACGGGCCGATGGCACGCACCAGCAGGCCATCGATTTCGCCGATGTCACCCAGCAGCCGCGCCAGCAGATCGCCGGTGCGGGTTGCGCCCAACCGTGCCGGAGCCAGTGGCAGCGCGCGGCGGAAGAACCATACGCGCAGGTCGCGGGCGATGCGCAGGGTGGCGTCATGCCCCACCAGCTTTTCGAAGTAGCGCGATGCGATGCGCGCCATGGTCAGGCCGCGGATGCCGGCCGACGGAGTGAAGAAATTGAAGCCCTGGCCAAGGCCCGCTGCACCGGCCAGCGCTGCAGCAGTGAGGAAGCCACCAGACAGGCCCAGCAGGGCGGTGCCGGCCAGCATCGTGGTCCACAGCAGCAGCACTGCCAGCAGCAGGCGCGGGCGATGACGCAGGAATACCGTGCGCAGCGAATCGGCAGAGCGGCTCATGCGCGTACCGCCTGCGCCGGCTCAACCAGGCGTCCTTCGGGCAACAGCAGGCAGCGGTCGGCCCAGGCGATCACCGCCGGGCTGTGGGTGGCCACCACCACGCTGCGTCCGCGCGCATAGGCGGCCAGGCTGCGCAGCAGCGCTGCTTCGGTTTCGGCATCGAGAAACGCGGTCGGCTCGTCCAGCAGCAGCACCTGCGGATCGCGCAGCAGCAGGCGCGCCAGGCCGATGCGACGTGCTTCGCCACCGGACAGGCCAAAGCCGCGCTCGCCGATCAGCGTATCCAGCCCCTGCGGCAGGCGCTGTGCGAACTGCAGCACCTGGGCGGCTTCGGCAACGGCGCGCAGGCGCGCGTCGCTGGCACCGGGATCGGCCAGGCGCAGGTTCTCGGCGATGGTGCCGTGGAACAGATAGGGGCGCTGGCTGGCATAGGCCACCTGCAGCCCCGGCCGCAACTGCACCCGGCCAGCACGCGGCGGCAGCCAACCGGCCAGCGCTTCCAGCAACGTGCTCTTGCCGCTGCCACTGGGGCCGACCAGGGCCAGACGCTGGCCCGGTTCCAGCTGCAGGTCCAGGTTCTGCAGCACATCGTGCGCAGCGCCCAACGGACGCAATACCAGACCGTGCGCCTGCAGTGGCGGCAACGCGGCCTCGGCAGGCTCCGGCGTCAGCGGCACAGTGCCGTCGATTGTGCTGGCCTCCTCTTCCGGCAGCGCCTGCAGCAGGCGCTCCACCTCGGCGGCGGCGGCCAGTGCATTGGCGCGGTCGTGATAGTGCGCGGCCAGGCGCCGCAACGGTGCGTAGAACTCCGGTGCCAGCAGCAGGCAGAACAGGCCCGCCCCCAGCGTCGGCACGGTCGCATGCAGCGACATCAGGCCCAGATAGCTCAGGCCCAGATACAACGCGACCATCGCCACGCTGACCGAGGCAAAGAATTCCAGCACGGTGGACGACAGGAAGGCGATGCGCAGCACCTTCATCGTGCGCACGCGCACACCTTCTGCCGCGGCCTCGATGCCGGCCAGTTCGGCTTCCCCACGGCCATACAGGCGCAGCAGGCCCAGGCCCTTGATGCGATCGGCGAAGTGCCCGCTCATCCGCGCCAGCTCGCCCAGCTGCGCGCGCCCGGCGGCTTCGGCGCCCCAGCCCACCAGCATCATGAAAAACGGCACCAGCGGTGCAGTGAACAGCAGGATCAGTGCAACCACCCAATCGACCCAGGCCACAGCAGCCAGGATCAACAACGGCACCACCACCACTTCGGTACGCACCGGCAGGAAACCACTGTAGTAGTTCTCGATCGCATCGCCGTGATGCAGCATCAACTCGCCCAGTTCACCGGTACGGCGCTGCCGAAGYCACAATGGGCCGTGCCCGAGCAGACGCGCGAAGACACGCTCGCGCAGGGACAGGCGTGCGGCATCGGCAACGTCACCGGCCGCAGCCTGGGTGGCACTGCCCAGCAGGGTGCGCACGACAAGGATCACCGCCAACGCGGCCAGCACCGGCAGGCCCTGGGCCAGCGGCACGCGCTCGACCAGCACCTGCTGCACCAGCCAGGCGATGGCGGCAGCTTGAGCGATCAACAGCGCACCGGACACGCTGATGCACAGCGACGCCAGCCGCTGCCGCCCCTTCGCGGCACGGGCCAGATCGGCCAGCCAGGCGGTACGCACACGCCGCAGGCGGGTCGATTCTTCATCCCGATCAGGGGCGTCAGCGGTCGGTTCGGGAGCGCTCAAGGCTCTTCACAGGCAGCAGGGGGATGGACGGCATTGTAGGCGAGGCTGTTGCCTGCGCCTACAAGCGCCTACAA
>NZ_JBFTOJ010000024.1:0-32151 GCF_056397905.1 Stenotrophomonas sp. 05L414_2 | reverse complement strand
CTTCAAGGCCGACCAGGACATCCGCATCGCCATGCGCAAGGCGACCGAGTCGCAGGAAGCCAAGGCACTGGAACCCGGCAAGTACACGGTGATCCTGGAGCCGGCAGCAGCCGCCGGCCTGATCAGCTTCATGATGAACTTCTTCAGCGCACGCTCGGCCGATGAAGGGCGCAGCTTCCTGTCGAAGAAGGGCGGTGGCAACAAGCTGGGCGAGCAGGTCTACGATCCGCGCGTGAACATGCATGCCGACCCGTGGCACCCGGACGCGCCGGTGCTGCCGTGGGACAACGAGGGCATGCCGCGTGAGCGCATCGCCATCATCGAGAACGGCAAGGTCGCCAACCTCGACTACTCGCGCTTCTGGGCACAGAAGCAGGGCAAGACCGCCAAGGCCACGCCCGGCAACCTGCTGATGAGCGGTGGCGAGAAGAGCACCGCCGAACTGGTGCGCGGCACTCAGAAGGGCATCCTGGTCACCCGTACCTGGTACATCCGCATGGTCGATCCGCAGACCGTGCTGCTGACCGGCCTGACCCGCGATGGCACCTTCTACATCGAGAACGGGCAGATCAAGCATCCGGTGAAGAACTTCCGCTTCAACGAATCGCCGGTGATCATGCTCAACAACATCGAAGAGCTGGGCAAGCCGGTGCGCGTGGCCGGTGACGAGTCCAACTTCGTGATGATGATTCCGCCGATGAAGCTGCGCGATTTCACCTTTACCTCGTTGTCCGACGCGGTCTGATGGATCGACGGGCCTGCCTGCGCTGGTTGGCCGCTGCCGCTTCGGCGGCGGCGCTGCCGGCATGGGCGCAGGCAGGCCCGCGCAGTTCGCGCTACGACTTCTGGTTCACCCGCCTGCAGTACGACTCCGGCGACTGGGACGTGGACGCGCGCATGCCGTCCAACCTGATCACCTCGCTGATCGACTACACCTCCCTGCGGGTGGACCCGCAGGAACGCGTGGTGGCGTTGGCCGATCCGCGCATGCTGGAAGCGCCGTTCTGCTACCTGGCCGGGCACACCCTGGTCGAGTTCAACGCGGCCGAACGGCAGAACTTCGTGCGCTACGTGCGCAATGGYGGCTTYGTYTTCGTCGACGACTGCAACCACGAYATCGACGGCCTGTTCGCCACCTCGTTCGAAGCGCAGATGGGCCGGCTGTTCGGGCCGAAGGCGCTGCAGAAACTGCCCAACAGCCACGCGCTGTACCGCAGCTTCTTCCGCTTCCCCGACGGCCCGCCCGCGACCAGCTTCGAGCTCAACGGCTGGGGCGATGACCTGGTGCACGACTACCTKAAAGGCATCGAGGTCGATGGCCGGCTGGGTCTGCTCTACAGCAACAAGGATTACGGCTGCGAGTGGGACTACGACTGGCGCAACAAGCGTTTCCTGGCCGAAGACAACACCCGCTTCGGCGTCAACATCGTGATGTACGCATTGAACAATTGAACGGACCACGCCCATGACCTCCCCCGACCTCGATTCCCTGCTGCCGCGCCTGCACGCGCTGCGCAGCGCCCTGGCCCACGCCGTGGTCGGCCAGCACACCGTGGTCGAGCAGCTGCTGATCGGCCTGCTGGCCGGTGGCCACTGCCTGCTGGAAGGCGCGCCGGGGCTGGGCAAGACCCTGCTGGTGCGCTCGCTGGGGCAGGCACTGGAACTGCAGTTCCGGCGCGTGCAGTTCACCCCGGACCTGATGCCCAGCGACATCCTGGGCACCGAACTGCTGGAAGAAGACCACGGCACCGGTCATCGCCATTTCCGCTTCCAGCAGGGCCCGATCTTCACCAACCTGCTGCTGGCCGACGAGCTCAACCGCACCCCGCCCAAGACCCAGGCGGCGCTGCTGGAAGCGATGCAGGAGCGTACGGTCAGCTACGCCGGCACGACCTACACGTTGCCGGCGCCGTTCTTCGTGCTGGCCACGCAGAATCCGATCGAACAGGCCGGTACCTACCCCTTGCCCGAAGCACAGCTGGACCGCTTCCTGCTGCATGTGCTGGTCGATTACCCCAGCGAGGAAGAAGAGCGGCAGATCCTCGAACAGACCACCGGCGGTGCCACGGAAAGCGTGCCTAAGGTGATGGATGCCGAAGCGGTGATCGCGCTGCAGGCGGCGGTGCGCCAGGTGCATGTCAGCCCCGACGTGCTGGCCTGGATCACCCGCCTGGTCCGCGCCAGCCGCCCCGGCGATGGTGCACCGGCAGCGATCAACCAGTGGGTGAAATGGGGCGCGGGTCCGCGTGCCGGGCAGTCGCTGGTGCTGGCCGCCAAGGCGCGCGCCCTGCTGCAGGGACGCTTCGCCGCCACCCGCGAGGATGTGCAGGCGCTGGCGGCACCGGTGATGCGCCATCGCCTGCTGCTGTCCTTTGCCGCCGAAGCCGAGCAGAAGCGGGCCGACGATGTGGTCGCCGCACTGCTGCAGGCCGTTCCCTTCCCGGGTTGATCCACTGGTGACCGCAGGCACGCCGCTGCTGCTGCCACCCGACCTGCGTGCGCGCCTGCGTGCGCTGCGCCTGCGGCCACGCCTGGCCAGCGGTGCGAGCGGCATCGGCCAGCATGCCAGCCGCAGCCGCGGCGCCGGCCTGGAATTCGCCCAGTACCGCGCCTACGAGCCCGGTGACGAACTGCGCCAGATCGACTGGAAGCTGTATGCGCGCTCGGACCGCTTCTTCGTGCGCGAATCCGAGCGCGAGAGCCCGATCACCGTCTGGCTGCTGCTCGATGCCACAGCCTCGGCGGGCCAGTCCGACCATACAGCGCCCGGACGCAGCCGCCTGGATCACATGCGGCAGCTGGCTGCCTGCGTGGTCGAGCTGGCGCTGCAGCAGGGTGATCGCTTCGGCCTGCTGGCGATCAACGGCGAAGGCCTGCAGCTGGTGCCGGCCGCGCATGGCGCGCGCCAGCGCGACCGCGTGCATCTGCAGCTGCATGCCCTGCAGGCGCGCGGCGCATGGCCGGCCGCAGAGCGGCTGCGACCGCTGTGGGAGCGCGTGCGCCCCGGCGATCTGCTGCTGGCCATCGGCGATGGCTTCGACGACGCGGGCATCGTGCTGCTGGAGCAGCTGGCCAGCGCCCGCCGCGAGGTGATGCTGCTGCAGGTACTGACGGCCGACGAGCGCGATTTCCCCTTCGACGCAGGCCATCGTTTCCGCGATCCGGAAACGGGCGATGAACTTCTCGGCGATGGCGCCGCGATCCGCGCCGACTACCTGCAGCGCTTCACCCAGGCGCGCGCCGCGCTGCAGTCGCGCCTGCAGGCCAGTGGCATCGCCTGCGCGACCGGTTGGCTGGATCAGCCGCTGGACCAGCCGCTGCAGGCGCTGTTCGGCCGCAGGGGCGGCGCATGAGCCTGCTGTTTCCGCTGGGCCTGGCGGCGCTGGCCGCATGGTTGCTGCCACTGCTGATCCACCTCGCCCGCCGTCATCCCTACACGCCACTGGATTTCGCTGCGCTGCGCTGGCTGCGCGCCCAGGTGCGACCGCGGCAGCGCATCCGCTTCGATGATTGGCCGCTGTTGCTGGTGCGCTTGCTGTTGCTGGCCGCACTGGCCCTGCTGCTGGCGCGCCCGGCGCTGACCGGTCCTGCGCCCGTGCCAGCAGCGTGGACGGTGGTGGCACCGGGCCTGGACGCGACCGCGCTGCGCGGCAGCACCGATGCGCGCAACTGGCATTGGCTGGCGCCGGGCTTCCCCACCGTCGACCAGCCAGCGCCGGCCAACGCTGCTGCCCTGCCCAGCCTGCTGCGCGAGCTGGACGCGCAGTTGCCGGCCGGCACCGCGCTGACCGTACACGTACCCGATCCCTTGCCCGGCCTTGATGGTGCCCGCCTGCAGCTGTCGCGCGAGGTGCAGTGGCAGCCACACGCGCTGGCCGTCACCGCGCCGCCACACACTTCCCAGGCACCACGCCTGCGTACGCGCAGCGATGCACCGGCCGCTGCGCTGCAATGGCTGGGCGCGTTGCAGCGCGCGTGGAGCACGCAACCATTGGCGGCCCCCTTGGCCGACGACGCGTTGCCTGCCCGCGGCGAGATCGGCGTATGGACCGCCACCGATGCGCTGCCTGGCACCTGGCAGCGCTGGCTGCAGCAGGGCGGCACGGTGCTGACCGCTGCGAAACCGCCAGCGGGTGCACCCGTACTGCTGCGCGATGCAGACAATGCACCGCTGCTGTGGCAGCAGCGCATCGGCCAAGGCCGCCTGCTGCATCTGCCCGGCGAATGGAACGTGGCCCGCAACAGTGCACTGCGCGATGACGGCCTGCCGCGCGACCTGCTGCAGGCCCTGCAACCGCCATCAACGCCGCAGTTGGGTGATGCGCAGGACCAGACACCACGCCAGGCGCCCCTGCCCGCCGCAACGCCGCCCCTGCGCGAACCCACCGCCTGGCTGCTGCTGGTGATCGTGCTGCTGTTCGCGCTTGAGCGCTGGATGGCGAGCAGCGCGCGACGCAGGGCCGCACCATGAAGACGCTGCAACAGGCATGGCAGCGCGCACGTCGACGCCGCGCGGCGATCACCCTGCTGCTGGGCCTGCCGTGGGCGCTGGCGTCAGCGGCACTCGCGCTGCGCGTGTCCGGTTTCGATATCGCCTGCGTCGTGGCGACCGTGGCCCTGCTGATCATTGCGGCCGCCGCGACGATGCGCGCCCGGCAGCTGGACCGACGCTGGTTGCAGCGCAGGCTCGATGCCAGTGGCGCCAGCGAAGACAGCGCCGATCTGCTGTTTGCCGATGGCGCTGCGCTCAACCCATTGCAACAGCGCCAGCGCACCCACGTGCTGGCTGCACTTGAACACAACCTCCCCGAGCTGCGACCACGCTGGCCACGCAGGGCAGTGGCGCTGTGCTGGATCGGCGGCATCGCCGTCGCCGTGCTGGCACTGGGCTGGCCGCACAGCGGCGCACCGCGCCCCACGGCGCCTGCCTCGCCGCAAAGCAGCACCAAGGCCGGTCCATTGCGCCTGCAGTCCACTCGACTGCGCATCGACGCACCGGCCTACACCGGCCAACCCACGCGTACGCAGAACGCACTCGACGCCAAGGTCGCCGCCGACAGTCGCCTGTCCTGGTCACTGCGCTTCGACCGTGCACCCAGCAACGCCTGGCTACAGTTCCACGACGGTCGACGCCTGCCGTTGCGCGAGCGCAATGGTGAATGGCAGGCGCAGGACGTAGCGCGTACCCCGGTGCTGTATCGCGTGGTCAGCGAACCGGCGCTGGCCGAAACCCGCCTGCATCGGCTCGACGTGGTCGCCGACCGTGCGCCGACGGTGCGCGTGATCGAGCCTGCCACCAGCCTGGTGCTGGGCACCCCCGGGCAACGGCAGTGGACGCTGCGCTTCGAGGCCAGCGACGATCATAGCGTCTCCCCACAAGCGACGCTGTCGATCACCATCACCCAGGGCAGCGGCGAGAACATCACCTTCGTACGCCGCAGCGTGACGCTCAGCGGCAGCGGCGAGGCGAAGGCACGGCGCTTTGCCCATACCCTTGATCTGGCCGCGCTGGGCGCACAGCCCGGCAACGATGTGATCGCCCAGCTGGAAGTGCGCGACAACCACGCGCCGGCGGCACAAATCGGCCGCAGCAGCAGCGTGATCCTGCGCCTGCCAAGCGCCGAGGCCGTGCTCGGTGCCGAACTGGAAGGCCGCATCAAGAAGACCCTGCCCGCGTACTTCCGCAGCCAGCGGCAGATCATCATCGACGCCGAGGCGTTGATCCGCGAACGCCGGAGCGTAGCCGCCGATACCTTCATCAAGCGCAGCGATGCGATCGGCGTCGACCAGCGCATCCTGCGCCTGCGCTACGGCCAGTTCCTGGGCGAAGAAAGCGAGGGCGCACCGAAACCACCGCCGACCAGCGACCTGCCCACCAGCGATACGCCAGCGGCAGACGCACACGATGACGATCATGAGCACGGTCACGGCGCCGAGGCCGGCGCACACGACGAGCACGGCCACGACCACGGTGGCGCAGCCAGCGGCAATGACACGCCACCGGTGTTCGGCAGCGCCACCGACGTGCTGTCCGAGTACGGGCATACCCACGACCACGCCGAGGCGGCGACGCTGCTTGACCCGCAGACACGCGCCACCTTGAAGGCCGCGCTGGACCAGATGTGGTCGGCCGAAGGCGAGCTGCGCCAGGGCCGCCCCGAGCAGGCCCTGCCGTTTGCCTACAAGGCGCTGGCGTTCATCAAGCAGGTGCAGCAGGCCGAGCGCATCTATCTGGCGCGCGTCGGCCCGGAGCTGCCGCCGATCGACGAGAGCCGGCGCCTGAGCGGCGACCGTGCCGGGCTGGCCAGCCGCGACCTGCCGCTGGCCGCGCGCACGCCGCCCGATCCGGCCGTCGTCGAGGCCTGGCAGCGATTGGGCGACGAGGACGGCACTCCCGATCTGGACATGCTGGCCACCTGGCAGCAGCGCAACAACGCGTTCCTGCCCGATGCACTGGACCTGGCCGCCGCCATCGAACAACTACGCATCGACCCCGGCTGCACCGAGTGCCGGCAGCGCCTGCGCGCGCAGCTGTGGCGCGCACTGCAGCGGCCACTGCCGCAGGTGATGCGACGCCGTGCGGCAGATGCCATGGGGCAGCGCTACCTCGACGCTCTGGAAGCACAGCCATGAGCACATCGCCATTGAACGTGTGGGTCGCAGTGGCGCTGGCGCTGATCGTGCTCGTCGCCAGTGCACGCCAGCTGCGTTCGCCCACGCAGAGGCGCGGCCGTCTTATCGCCGTGCTCACGCTGCAGGCGGCCGCCGCTGCGCTGCTGTACGTCTGCCTGCTGCCGCCCTCACAGCGCGCCTCCCTGGCCGGCCTGGTGGTGATCGGCGCCGGGGCCGACAAGACCGGTGCACTGCCCACCGGCGGCACCCGGGTGCTGCTGCCGGAAGCAACCGATATGGCCGGTGCAGCGCGCGTGCCGGACCTGGCCACTGCACTGCGCCGCTATCCGTCCTCCACGGTGACACTGATCGGTGCCGGCCTGGCCGCGCGTGACCGCGATGCCGCACTGCCCGCCGACACGCGCTGGCAGGCACCCCCTGCAGCCAACGGATGGATCGCCCTGCAGCCACCCGCGGACGCCGCTCCCGGTGCGCGCTTCGACGTGCACGCACAGGCACGTGGGGTAGACCGCGCGCAGGCCGAACTGCTGGACCCGGCCGGTGCGGTGGTCGATCGTGCACCGCTGGCGGCGGACGGCCATGTGCAGCTCAGCGGCATCGCCCGCGCCGAGGGCCGCAGCGTGTTCCAGCTGCGCCTGCTGGATGCGCAGGGCCATGTGGCCGACAGCGTGCCGGTGCCGCAGCAGACGCTGGCCGCCGCTCCGCTGCGCGTGCTGGTGCGCTCGGCTGCCCCCGGCGCCGAACTGAAGTACCTGCGCCGCTGGGCCACCGATGCCGGCATCCGCGTGCAGGTGCAGGCCGAGACCGGCGCAGGCCTCAGCCTGGGCGACGGCAACGTGGCGTTGGACGCCTCCACGCTGGCGCGCAGCGATCTGCTGCTGCTCGACGAACGCAGCCTGGCTGCGCTCGGTGCCGCTCAGCTGGCGGCCGTGCGCCAGGCCCTGCGCGATGGCCTGGGCCTGCTGGTGCGCAGTACCGGCGCGCCATCAGCCAGCGCACGGCAACGCCTGCGCGATCTCGGCCTGCCCGTGCAGGGCGATGCCAGCAGCCAGGTTGCGGCAATGCCCGGCGAGGGTGACGCGACGATGTTGCAGGCACGTCGCGGGCCGCTTGCCGCCGGCACCCTGCCCACCACTGATGGCGAAGACGCCGACCGCGCGTCGCACGCCGCGGCGCTGCCGGCGCTGGAGTACCTGGCGCTGCAGGCAGCCGACAGCCGCCCCCTGCTGCAGGATCGCGACAGCAAGCCCATCGGTGGGTGGCGCGCCGTCGGCAAGGGGCGCATCGGGCTGCTGCCCATCACGGACAGCTGGCGCTGGGTACTGGCCGGTCGCGAGGATCGCCACGGTGAGTTGTGGAGCACAGTGTTCGCCTCCCTCGCTCGCGCGCAGCCCGGTACCGAAGGACCGTGGTCGACACAGGCACTGGCCTGGGCCGGCGAACGGCAGTCACTGTGCGGCGTGCAGGCACCGCTGCGGGCCTTCGACGGACGCGGCGATGGCGTGCCGCTGATCGTCGACAGCACCACCGGCACAACACGATGCGCGGGCTGGTGGCCGCGCCAGGCCGGTTGGCAGCGCCTGCAGCACGGCGACCGCACGCAGTGGCGCTACGTGTTCGATCCGAAGCAGGCCCCTGCCCTGCACCGGCAGGCGATGATGGATGCCACCGCGCAGCGGCTGGCCACTGCGGCGCCAGCAACCGCGCAGGCGAGCCAGCGTGTACCAGGGCCGCGCTGGCCGTGGTGGCTGGCGTTCGTGCTGTGCGCATCGCTGCTCTGGTGGCTTGAGCGCCGACGCTGATCCCGGGGTTGATCCCGGGGTCGGATCCCTTTCGCCTGCGAAAAGGCCCTGATCCCGCCGATTGGATCGCGAACACCATCCACGCATGGCGTGGATCTACTTGCGCCGATACACACCGTTGAAGCGCACGTTCATGCCGCCGCACTCGCTGTTGTCGGCCACGATCAGCACATCGCCCAGCAGCTGCGCGTGCACCGTGCAGGTGTCCTCCACGAAGTCGACCTGGGCACCACGCGGTACTGCCTGCGCGCTTACCGCGCCGATGTTCGGGCCGCCCGGGCGTTCTGCCGGCGTCGGGTTGGCCGAGGGCCAGTAGGCATCGCCTTCCACGTGCAGGCGGCCGTCACGCACGCGGATGCGCAGGCCGTTGTCACTGTCCTTCCAGTCTCCCGACCAGGCCTGCAGCGTCGGCGCGGGTACCGGCAACGCCTGCAGCTTGCTGCGATCCACCCAGCCTGCGCTGCCACCCACCTTGTTCGGGAAGAACGCGCAGCGGTAGCGACCAAGATCACGCCCGGTCACCACCGTGTCGCCACTCACCACGTAGCTGCGCTGGCGGCAGGCGGGTTCGCCCTTGGCCGGGCAGCCGTCCATGTCGCCCAGCAGGAACAGGCGCGGCGTGCCCACCACCTTGGCCAGGGCAAAGCCCGATTGTTCCGAAGGGAACGCGCCATTACGGCACGAACCGCCATCGGTCAGGTCGCTGGCGGACGCGGCAAGCGGGCTCAGCGTTGCAAGCAGGAACAGGGTACGCAGCGGCATCCAGGCAGCCTCGAAGGGAAGGCCCGCAGGATAACGCCTACTTCTCCGGCGGTGCGCCGCAACCATCCTGCTGGGCGCAGAACTGCAGCGCGCGCCGTTGCTGCTCGGCGCTCAGTTCCGGTGGCGRCCGCGCGATGGCCGACTGGATCTGGTCCGGGCCACCCGTGATCTTGTTCAGGCCCTTGGCCGCGGCCATCACGCCCTTGACCACGCCCATCATGATGTAGCCACCGCCCATGCTGACCTGCTCGGGCGACGGCGGCTCACTCCAGTCGCGGCTGAAGCGGTTGTTCTCCGCGCGCATCGGGTTCTTGAAGCGGTACAGGTCCAGCGGCTGGTCGTCTTCGGGCTTGAGCGCGCGCACTTCGCCCAGCGTGGTCACGTTCCCCTGCGCAGGCGGCAGGACCACGGGCGCGTCATCAGCAGCGGGCGGCACGGCAGGCGCCGGTACGGGTTCAGGCGTGGGCAAGGGTACGGCCGCCGGCGTCGTCTGCTGCGCGTGCGCGATGCCCGCCAGCAGCACCGCGGCCAGAAGTGCTCCCTGCATTCCACGTCGTGCCACAGCCATCCACCCTGTTGGTTGCGTCCAGCAACCAAGGATACGGATGCAGGCTTCAGATTTCGTTGGAAGCGCCGCCGGCGTTCAGCTTGTGCCCGTCCTCACGGTTCCGCGCAGCCGCCACGCACCTTGCAATGATTTGCATTGCGCACGCCGAAGCATGCCATGAGCCTGCAGGCCCCTCTGAGCACCTTCACGCCGATGAGCCTGCCACCGCCCCGCTGCTGCGATCACTCACGCCTGCTGGGATGCTGCTGATGTCGCCCGCTGCGACCCTCCTCCTGCTTGCGGTGCTGCTGGCGATGCTGGTGGCCTGCTACCTGCAGTGGGCGTCGGATGCACGCGCTGCCCTGCACCTGCTGCGGCGCAATCCCCCCTCACGTCCGCTCACCGAAGATGAAGATGCTGCACTTGCCACGCTGCGTGCGCTCAGCGGGCGGACGCACGACACACAGGTGCGCGTGCTGTCGGGGGCTTTCAGCGGACCGTCTGGCTTCGGCAACCGCCCCTTCCATTCGGCCTGGCTCGGTGACGTTGCCGTGCTGCTGCCATTCGATGCCTGGCAGCATGTTGCCGTAGACAATCACGCAGAGGTCGTCCTGGCTGGCGACGCCGCTCTGGTAGTCCGCTTGAATGGATTCCACATTGTCGGTGCCCGGCACCGGGTGGCTGCCGAGGAAGCCGAGCATGCGGCCGCCTTCGAGGGACCACTGCAACGCAAACGGCGCATCGTGCGGCCAATTGCTGCGTGCGCGGTCCACGGACAGCGGCTGGAGACGGCGGCCGAAGTGGCGATGCGCCGGGGTGATGGCGTTCGCTGGCCGGGCATTGTCATCGCGCTGCTTGCGCTGGCGGCGCTGCCCGCGCTGCAGATCGACGTCGCGCTGTGGTGGCGGCTGTTGCTGGGTCTTCCGCTGTGCGCCGTGGCCGGCACCGCCGTGTGGATGGCATGGCCACGCCAGCGTGGCCCAGGTGCGCCGCAACCGGTTCTGCAGCTCAGCGGCAGGCTCAACAAGCTCATGCTGCACCCACACCATCCGCCCTGCTGGCTACTGGGCAGCGACCACCGCGTGCAGCTGCCTGCGGAGTGGCTGGCGTCCAAGCGTTTCCGTAGTGGGCAGCACCTCACACTGGATATCCGCCAATGCGATGGCATGGTCCTGGGCGCGGGCCGGGAGTGGTCCCTGGCCGAGGACCGTGTCCGGTTTTCCTCCGCTGGGGCGACGTGGAGCCTGGCATGGCTGGGGTTGATGCTGTGCGTACTGCTGTTCGGCGGAATGTTCATCGAACTGCCGGCGGGCATCTCCCGGCAGCACACCCGTGATGCGCTCAGGCTGATGCATGGAGTGTGGTGGCCGCTCACCGCCGCCACCGGGCTGTGGCATCTGGTGCAGGCCATCCATCGGTGGCGCCGGCACCTGCGGTGCCACGCACGGCGCAGCGCGGCACTGGCTGCACGCATGCCACCAACGCGCTGAATGGTTCACGCCGCCCGCTGCGGATGTCTCACATCGTGAGACCCATTTGTGGTGCCATGTGATCCCCTGAAAACCCACTTCCCATGGCCTACGAACTCGCCAAGCGCACCGCCGATGCGGAGCAGCAGCTCGCCACCCGCGATGGCCTGCCCGCGCGCGATGGCGCACTGCTCAGTGCACGCCTGCAGCGCCGCTACCAGGATCGCATCACCGGCAGCTTCGCCATTCCCGGCCGCGAAGGCCGCTATGCGCCGATTCCTGATTCCGTGCCACCGGCCCTGACTGCGGCACTGAAGGCACGCGGCATCGAGCAGCTCTACAGCCACCAGGCCGAGGCATGGGAGGCCAGCCAGCGTGGCGACCACGTCGCCATCGTTACCCCCACCGCGAGCGGCAAGTCGCTGTGCTACACCCTGCCGGTGGTCAGCGCTGCCATGCAGGACAAGGCCAAGGCGCTGTACCTGTTCCCTACCAAGGCACTGGCACAGGACCAGGTGGCCGAACTGCTGGAGCTCAACCGCGCCGGCGACCTCGGGGTGAAGGCCTTCACCTTCGACGGCGACACCCCCGGCGACGCGCGGCAGGCGATCCGCCTGCATGGCGACATCGTGGTCTCCAACCCGGACATGCTGCACCAGGCGATCCTGCCGCATCACACCAAGTGGGCGCAGTTCTTCGAGAACCTGCGCTACATCGTCATCGACGAAGTACACACCTACCGCGGCGTGTTCGGCAGCCATGTCACCAACGTGCTGCGCCGGCTCAAGCGCATCTGCGCGTTCTACGGGGTGCAACCGCAGTTCATCCTGTGCTCGGCCACCATCGGCAACCCGCAGGCGCATGCCGAGGCGCTGATCGAAGCACCGGTCACCGCCATCACCGAATCCGGTGCACCCAGCGGGCCGAAGCAGGTGCTGCTGTGGAATCCGCCGGTGATCAACCCCGACCTGGGCCTGCGTGCCTCGGCGCGCTCGCAGAGCAACCGCATCGCCCGCATCGCGATCAAATCCGGGCTGAAGACGCTGGTGTTCGCGCAGACCCGGCTGATGGTGGAGGTGCTGACCAAGTACCTGAAGGACATCTTCGATCACGATCCGCGCAAGCCACCACGCATCCGCGCCTACCGCGGCGGCTACCTGCCCACCGAGCGCCGCGAGACCGAGCGTGCGATGCGTGCCGGCAACATCGACGGCATCGTCAGCACCTCGGCGCTGGAACTGGGCGTGGATATCGGCAGCCTGGACGTGGTGRTSCTCAACGGYTACCCCGGCAGCGTGGCKGCCACYTGGCAGCGCTTCGGCCGYGCCGGRCGCCGCCAGCAGCCCGCACTCGGCGTGATGGTGGCCAGTTCGCAGCCACTGGACCAGTACGTGGTGCGCCATCCGGACTTCTTCGCCGAGGCGTCGCCGGAACACGCACGCATCGCGCCCGACCAGCCGTTGATCCTGTTCGATCACATCCGCTGCGCGGCGTTCGAACTGCCGTTCCGGGTCGGCGATGGCTTCGGCCCGATCGATCCTGAGGTGTTCCTGGAAGCACTGGCCGAAACCGAGGTCATCCACCGCGAAGGCGAACGCTGGGAGTGGATCGCCGACAGCTATCCGGCCAACGCGGTCAGCCTGCGCGCGGTGGCCGATGGCAACTTCGTGGTGGTCGACCGCAGCGATGGCCGCCAGCAGATCATCGCCGAAGTGGACTACTCCGCTGCAGCGCTGACCCTGTACGAGGGCGCCATCCACATGGTGCAGTCCACGCCCTACCAGGTGGAAACGCTGGACTGGGAAGGCCGCAAGGCCTACGTCACCCGCACCCACGTGGACTACTACACCGACAGCATCGACTTCACCAAGCTCAAGGTGCTGGACCGTTTCGATGGCGGCGTGGCCGGCCGCGGTGATTCGCACCATGGCGAAGTGCACGTGGTGCGCCGCGTGGCCGGTTACAAGAAGATCCGCTACTACACCCACGAGAACATCGGCTACGGTCCGGTCAACCTGCCCGACCAGGAACTGCACACCACCGCGGTGTGGTGGCAGCTGCCGCAGGCGCTGCTGCTGCGCGCCTTCGCCAGCAAGCAGGATGCGCTGGATGGGTTCCTCGGCGCCGCCTATGCACTGCACATCGTAGCCACGGTGGCGGTGATGGCCGATGCGCGCGACCTGCAGAAGTCGGTGGGCAACGGC
The DNA here is from genome assembly GCF_056397905.1 of Stenotrophomonas sp. 05L414_2. NCBI lineage: Bacteria > Pseudomonadati > Pseudomonadota > Gammaproteobacteria > Lysobacterales > Lysobacteraceae > Stenotrophomonas > Stenotrophomonas sp. 05L414_2. The sequence continues at coordinate 18,734 of NZ_JBFTOJ010000024.1, read as the reverse complement.
GATGGCACCTGGATCGCGATTGCCGACCAGAGCGGGCGCGGCCAGCTGCGGGGCAGCGATGGCGAGCCTGGCGCGGTGGAACTGCTGCAGGAATTCGTGCCGACCGTATACCTGTACGACAATTTCCCCGGTGGCGTCGGCCTGAGCGAGCCGCTGTGGCAGCGCCAGGCCGAGCTGGTGCAGCGCGCGCGCGAACTGGTACAGCGCTGCGACTGCAAGGCGGGTTGCCCGGCCTGCGTCGGCCCGGTGCTGGCCGCGCAGGAACAGGATGAAACCTCGCCGCGTGCGCTGGCGCTGCGCGTGCTCGACCTGTTCGATGCGCAGGCCTGCCAGCAGGTGGCCGATGTGGTGGTGAGCACGCGCGACCCGATGGAGCTGATCGCCCCGTGAGCCTGAGCCTGGACAAGCTGCGGCTGCTTCGCAAGCAGGCGGGTGACCCGAAAGCAGCCACGCCTGCCGCGCCGACGCAGCAGACGCCGCCGGCACTGATGGCCGCCAACGATGCGCGGCAGCCACCGGCCGAGCGTTCGGTGTTTGCCTGGGTGGAACAGGAGATCCGCCACAAGCCGACCGGCACCGCCACCACCACGCCTGCGCCGGCAACACTGCGACGGCCCGAGGTCGGCAGCCTGCATCGCCTGCTCGGCATGCGCTCGCGGGGTGGCCCTGCGCCGGCACGCGCCAGCGCGCAGGATCGCCAACTGCCCGGCAACGAGATTGCGCCCGGCCTGTTCCTGATCGAGTCACTGCTGCCGCAGCCGATTCCCGCCATGCCGCTGTCGCTGGCCTTCGCCAAGCGCGAGGGTGAGCACGTGGCTGCGCGCGACCTGCTGTTCTTCGATACCGAGACCACCGGCCTGGCCGGCGGCACCGGCACCCGCGCCTTCATGATCGGCGCCGCCGACTGGCATGTGTGCCCGCAGCGTGGCGAAGGCCTGCGCATCCGCCAGCTGCTGATGTCGACGATGGCTGCCGAGGAGGAGATGCTGGCCGCTTTCGCCAGCTGGCTGCAGCCGCATACCGTGTTCTGCAGCTACAACGGCCGCAGCTACGACGCCCCTCTGCTGAAGACGCGCTATCGGCTGGCCCGCCAGGCCGATCCCATCACCGCGCTGGACCATGTCGACCTGCTGTATCCCACTCGCCGCCGTTACCGCGGTACGTGGGAGAACTGCAAGCTGTCCACCATCGAGCGGCAACTGCTGCGCGTGGTGCGCGAAGATGACCTGCCCGGCTCGGAAGCCCCCGCCGCATGGCTGCGTTACCTGCGTGGCGGTGATGCGGTGAATCTGCGCCGGGTGGCCGACCACAACCACCAGGACGTGGTGACCCTGGCCCTGCTGCTGCAGCGGTTGGTGCGGGAAGAGCAGCGCGAACGGGAGACCCTGGCGCTGGTAAGCGGATGAACGGAGAGGGCGGATCCAGGCCGCGTTGACATCACTGACACAGGGCTCGGCGACACTGCCGCTACTGAACACCACCCAGGAGTACTGCCATGCGTCGATCCCCCCTGCTGCTGCTTGCGGCCATCCTGCCGCTGGCCGCCTGCAGCCATGCCGGTGGCAACGCCTCCGCCGATGCCGGCAGCCTGCCAGCCAAGGTGTCCGATGGTCCGCAGGAGTGCCGCCCCGAGGCGCTGGACGCATTCACCGGCAAGACCGCCGACGAAGCGACGATCAAGAAGCTGGTGGCCGACAGTGGCGCGCGCAACGCACGCGTGGTCAAACCGGGGATGGCGGTGACCATGGACTTCCGCCAGGACCGGGTGACCGTGCAGGTGGACGCACAGAACCGTATCGAGCGCGCCAGCTGCGGTTGATGGGGAGCGCCGGGCCCTGCCCGGCGGATTCCATTCGCATACGCGCAGCTGCGGGCGCCGGGCATGGCCCGGCGCTCCGCTCTGTCAGAGCCGCTCGGCCTTGCCGCTGGCCAGCGCACGCGCGATGACCTGCTCTGCCTGCTTCGCTGCCTGTGCCTGCAGCCGTGCCTGGCGCTCACCCAACGCGGCCTGTTGACTGCCCAGTGCCGCCTGCTGGCTTCCCAGCGCGGCCTGCTGGCTGGCGAGTCGGCTCATCTCGCGGCTACGCTCGGACTGCAGCGCCTGGTTGCGGGCAACCTGTGATGCGCGCTGTGCTTCGGCCGCAGCCTTGCGTGCAATCGCCGCATCATCCACCGCGCCGCGTGTAGCCCGCGCCGCTTCGGCTGCCGCTTCGCGATTGATGTCGCGATCATTGATCGCACTGCGTGCAGCCCGCGCGGCGGCGAGGGCGATCTCACGCGCCTCTTCGCCCTGCAGCCTGCCCAGCTCGCCCTGCTCGCGGCCGAGCTGGCCCTGCTGACGACCCAGCACACTCTGCTGGCGCCCCAGTTCACTCTGCTGGCGGCTCAGGTCGACAGCGCCGGCATAGGCACGCTGCAACGACTGGATCAGCATCGGATCGCGCACGACGTAGCGCTTGTCGCCCTGGCGAAACCACAGGGCGGGGCCGTCACCAAGCCGGCTGCGCGCCTGCATCACATCGTCCATGCCGGCATTGGCGAACGCCTGGCCGTGATCGACGAGAACGAAGGCCTGCTGTGGCGGCGTACCCAGATCCAGCTGGCCATGGGTGACGATGGTGGTCTGCGAGTGCGCATGGGTGCCTGCGTCCTGCTCCTCGTCTTCATTGACGTCGGCAGGTTCCTCAGGCTCGGCGGGTTCTGCCGGCTCGGCCCAGTCGGCCGGCTCTGCCGGTACCGCTGCGGCAGGCGGCGCTGCCGGTGCCGGGGGTGCTGCGGGCGGCGGCGGCGGCGCTGGCACAGCGCGCGGCGGTGCCGGCGGTGCAGGCGGGACCGGCGCGGCCACCAGCCGCATCGGCGCCACACCCACGGCCAATACAACCAGCGTCAAGCCGACGGCCAGCAGGCGCGGGCACGCCCGGTGCGACTGCAGCGACAGCAGGCGGCGCTTGAGGCTGGTGGTGCTGGGCGCTGCGCTGGCCACGCCGAGGTGTGGCTGCGGCGCCACACCCAGCTGCAGCAGCAACCGGCCATAGGCATGGCGGCTGGCACCGTGCTGGCCGACCACCGCCGCATCCACGGCTTCCTCGCGGGCCTGGGCGTATTCGCGCACGGCCAGGCGCAGCAGCGGATGGAAGAAGAACAGGTGCTGGGCCAAGGCAGGCAGCAGCCCCCACTGCAGGTCACGACGCTGCAGGTGTTGCAGCTCGTGGGTCAGCGCCAGGTCCAGCGCATCGCCCTGCAGCGCGTTCATTCCCGCCGGCAGCAGCAGCACCGGACGGAACGGCCCGACCAGCTGAGGCGCGTCCACCTGGTCGCTCATCCACAGGCGCGGCGCGCGGCGCAGGCCGTGCGCATCCGAGGCCAGCTGCAGCGCCTGCACCAGCGCCTGGTCCTCGCACGGATACGACGCCGCCAGCAGCGCACGGCAACGGCGCCATTCGCCGAAGGTCCGCAACGCCATCAGCAGTACACCGGACATCCACAGCGCTGCCAGGGCCAACGCCCACCAGGCCACCGGGGTGCTGCCGACATCACCCATCGGCGTGTTCGCCAGCAGGTGCGCCGATGCCTCCGGTGCCATCGTATATATCGCGTCCGCCGCAAGATCCACGGTCGTCACTGCCACCGCATCGGGTGCGGGCAACCAGGCCAGCTGCAGCGGTTGGCTCCACAACAGACCGACCACCGCCTGCAGCGACACCAGCCACCACAACCGGCAACGGGTGGCCGCCGCCAGTGCCGGCAGCGCGCGGCACAGCAGGTACACCAGCGCCACCAGCAGCACGGTCTGCAGGCTCGTCCAGCCCAGCCGTTCCAGCATCGGAATCAACATCGAGGTATCCATGGCTCAGTCCTCCTGGCGACGCGATTGCAGTTCGGCCACCAGCGCTTCCAGTTCGGCCAGTTCGTTGTCGCTGACCTTCTGCCGCTGCGACAGGTACGCCACGAATGGCGACACCGAGCCCTGCAGCGTGTTGTCGACGAACTGGGCAACGGCGCCCTGCAGCACGCTCTCCGGGCCACGGGTGGGCTGGTAACGGTAGACACCCTGCTGCTGCCTGCGCTGCAGGTAACCCTTGGCGCGCAGGCGCTCCATCATCGTCAACACGGTGGACCGGGCCAGTCCGCGCGGTTCGCCATAGCCGCTGGCGACCTCGCCGACGCTGGTCGGTGCCTGCTCATCCACATACTGCAGCAGGGCCAGTTCCTGGTCCCCGATGGTCTTGCCACGCATGACAACACTCCCTTGACTACACGTGTCGCTACTGTTGCCATGACGACACCTGTAGTCAACCCCCCGGAAGTCATGGGCCGACGAACGGTAGGGCGCGCAGCCGGCTTAAACCTTTTACGCCGGGCGCGCATCCGACCCATGGCCTGTCGCCTGCGGCAGCCGTCATCGCCGCCGATCTTTCCRCCCTCCGGGAACCCGCATGCCTCGCCAGACGCTACGAACCCTGCTCATGATCATCAGCCTGCTGCCCTTCGCCGCCGTCTCCGCCAACCAGGACCAGGCCAACGACCAGACCCGTCGTTTCATCCGCCAGACCATGCAGGAACAGCGCATCCCGGGCCTGCAGATCGCGGTGGTCAAGGATGGCCAGGTGGTGCTGTCGGAAACCTATGGGCTGGCCAACGTCGAGAACGGCGTGGTCGCCACCCGCAGCACCCGGTTCCCGCTCAACTCGGCCACCAAATCCTTCACCGGCGTCGCTCTGGCGCAGCTGGCACAGGACGGGCGGGTGGATCTGGACGCGCCCATCGCGCGCTATCTCGACGACCTGCCCGAAAGCTGGCGGGCGGTGCGGGTGCGCCAGCTGCTCGCCCACACTTCCGGCCTGCCCGACATCCTCGATGCTGAGGGATTGCTGGGTGGGGGCTCGGAACAGGATGCATGGCAGGCGGTTCGCGCGCTGCCGGCAGAGGCCAGGGCCGGCGAGCGCTTCCAGTACAACCAGACCAACTACCTGCTGCTGGCGCGGATCATCGCGCGGCAATCCGGCATGCCCTACGAACGCTTCCTGGCCACCGGCCAGTTCTCCACCGCGCGCATGGCACGCACCACGTTCGGCGACAGCTACGACCTGATCCCGGATACGGCGACGATGTACAGCTACCTGCCACGCGCCACCGATGCAAAGGATGCAACGCCGCGCCTGTCGCACTGGTTCTACGACATGCCGCCCAGCCTGTGGGCCGGCGGCGGCATCCTCACCACGGCTGATGACACCGCGCGCTGGTTGGTTGCATTGCAGGAGGGACGCCTGCTGGAGCAGCGCGCGATGCAGCAGATGTGGACGGCGGAACGCCTCAATGATGGCAGTGCCGGCGACTGGGCCGCAGGCTGGCCGGTGTTCAACACCGCACCCGACCTGCAGGTGGGTGGCATGGGCGGCGCGCGCTCGGCCTTCATCGTCTACCCAGAGCGCGAGCTCGCCGTTGTCGTGCTGACCAATCTGGTCGGCGCCAATCCGCAGCAGTTCATACCGCGCATCGCCGGTTTCTACACTGCCGCGCCCAAGGGCGTCGCCGCCGCGCGCTAGCCGCGCGGCCCGCCCATCACCGGCAGGATCACCCCGCTGATGTAGCTGGCGCAGGCCGGCGAGGCCAGGAACACATAGGCCGGCGACAGTTCTTCGGGCTGTGCCGGCCGCCCCATGTCACTGCCCTTGCCGAACTCGGCCACGTCCTTGGCCTGCTTGTCGGCCGGGTTCAACGGCGTCCACACCGGACCCGGCGCCACGCAGTTGACCCGGATGCCGCGTGGCAGCAACTGGCTGGCCAGCGCCTTGGTGAACGCATGGATCGCACCCTTGGTAGCCGAGTAATCGATCAGTGCCTTGCTGCCGAACAGGCCGGTTTCCGAGCCGGTGTTGATGATGCTGGCGCCCTCGCCCAGGTGTGGCAGCACTGCGCGTGCCATCTGGATGTAACCGCCGATGTTGGTCTGCAGGGTTTCCTGCAGGTGCGCATCTTCCAGGTCTTCCAGGCGCTCGCAGTGCAGCTGGAACGCCGCGTTGTTGACCAGGATGTCGATGCCACCAAACGCCTTGGCCACCTGTTTGACTGCCTTGTTGCAGAAGCGCGGGTCGCGCACGTCGCCGGCGATCACCACGCAGCGGCCGCCCTCTTTTTCCACGTGCTGACGCGTCAACTCGGCGTCCTTGGCTTCATCCAGATGCAGCACGGCAACGTCGGCGCCTTCGCGGGCGAACAGTACCGCCACCGCACGGCCGATGCCGGAATCACCACCGGTGACGATGGCTCGCATCCCTTGCAGCTTGCCGCTGCCGACGTAATCCGGCGCGAGGAAGCGCGGCGCCAGTTCCAGTGCGTGCTCATGGCCGGGCTTGGCCAGATGCTGCGCCGGCATCTTCTTCGGCTGATGGCGCGGTCCGGCCTGGGTGGCGGTCTTCTTTTTTGCCGCCTTCTTCGCCACGCGTACATCCTTCGCCTTTTCCTGGTCCTGCAGGCGCCGCTGCCGTGCTGCGACACGCGCCGCGCGCGGATCGGAAGCGGCGGCCTTGCGGGTGGCGGTCTTCACCACGCGCGGGCGCTCGGCCGTGGCTTCGGCGGCGGCGGGCGCTGCCTGGGTGCCTTTGCGTACCTTCGGCGATGCCTTGCGGCGGGTGGGGGTCTTCTTGGTGGTGGCCATGCAGGTCTCCTCGGGAGGATGGGGGTTGCCGGCCAGCGGCCGGCACTACCGGGGCGCGTGCGCCGCAGTACCGGGGGCGGCGTGCGCCGCTCGTGCAGTGTCTCCACGCAGGCTGTTGGCGGCAGTGAGCGCACTGTGTCCATCGCGTGCACGGCATTCATTCCGCCACCACGCGTGTCGTCGCACCCTGCAGGCCACAACACGAGGAACGTCCCCCATGAAACATGCCATTGCCACCGCCGCCGTCTGCTTCGCTCTCGCCGCCTGCAGCAGCAGCCCGGTCGCCCAGGTCCAGCCGATCGATGGGGTGATTTCAGGCCAGTGCCACACCGACAAGGTGCGCGGCGCAGTCGGCCTGGCCGCTTCGGGCATGACCATCGAACGTGCGCGCGTGGACAGCGACAGCCTGCACGTGCAGGTAACCCGCGGCAGCCGCGAGCGCAGCGGCAACACCGCCAGCGGCGCTGCCGATCCGGCCGCCGGCGCAGCGACGGAAGGTGGGGATCGCCTGACCATCGAAACCGGCCGCACCAACAACATCACCGCCATCTACTGCGGCTGACCTGCCTTGCGGCTGAGCCGCCGGGCCCGGCGCAGCACCTTCAGTGTCGCCTGCTCCCACTGCCGCGGGCCGCGCAGGCCCGCCAGTGCGGTCAGTTCGCCGCGTTCCCAACCGGCGAACACGCAGGGATCGATGTAGGCCTTGCGGCATACCGCTGGCGTATTGCCCAAGCGCGCAGCCACCTGGCACACCACCTCGCGTTGCGCCTTGGCCAGCGCGCGTTGGCTGGCCGGCTCGGGCAGCTCGGTGGCGGCGAAGGCCTGCACCGCCGCCATCGTGCCGCCCCAGGTGCGGAAGTCCTTGGCGGTGAAGTCCTCGCCCATCACCTCGCGCAGGTAGTCGTTCACCGCGCCCGAATCCACCGGCTGCACCTCGCCCGCGTCGTCGCGGTACTGGAACAGGGCCTGACCCGGCAGCTGCTGCACGCTGCGCACCAGCGCGCCCAGCCGACGGTCACCGACCACCACCTCCTGCAACTGCCCGGACTTGCCGCGGAAGCGCATGCGCACCCGGCCACCCCGAAGCAGGTCCAAGTGACGGTTGCGCAACGTTGTCAGGCCGTATGACTTGTTCTCCTGCGCATAGGTTTCATTGCCCACCCGCACCAGCGTGTCGGCCAGCAGCGCGACCACAACCGCCAGCACCTTCTCGCGCGGGAAACCGCTGCGCTTGAGGTCGCGGCCCAGGCGCCGCCGCAGCGCCGGCAACGCCTGGCCGAAGGCGATGGTGCGGTCGAACTTGCCGGCGTCGCGAACGGCCGCCCAGTCGGCGTGGTAGCGGTACTGCTTACGCCCACGCGCGTCGCGGCCGGTGGCCTGCAGGTGGCCATCGGCGCGGGCACAGATCCACACGGCGGTATAGGCCGGTGGAATGGCCAGCGCGCGGATGCGCTGCAGGGTGGCGGCATCGCGCACGACATGACCATCGGCATCGCGATAGGAAAAACCCTTGCCGGCGCGGACGCGGCTGAAACCGGGCTGGGTGTCATCGACGTAGCGCAGGCCGGCGGCGCGCGCGGCCTGGCGTTCGGGTGTGGGGGTCGCTGGCATGCCTGCAGTCTGCCGATCGGCGCGGCGTGGCCACGTCAATAACGCAAGACAAACACGTGAGGGCGGGTTCGCCGCTATGCTCGGCCTTTCACCGTCCCTTCCATTCCGGAGTCATGATGTCGTTCCCGATCCGCGCCCGTTCCCTCTCCGCCCTGCTGCTGCCGGCCGTGCTGGCCCTGACCGCCTGCCAGGCGCCGTCGCTGGATGAGCAGGATTCGGCCACCGCCCACGCACAGCAGGCCGCCGAGGCCGCCAAGGCGCCGGCCGACGAAGCCGGCAAGGCCACCGAAGCACCGCCGGTCGGCAACTGCGATGCCAGCCAGGTGCAGAGCCTGGTCGGCCAGCCCTACACCGAAGCGCTCGGCAAGCAGGCCCAGGAAGATGCCGCGGCCAAGCAGCTGCGCGTGCTGCACCCCAATGACGTCACCACGATGGAGTTCCTGGGCGACCGCCTGAACATCGAAGTGGACGCAAAGGACGTGGTAAGCGGCGTCCGCTGCGGCTGAGGAACCCCGCGCCGGCAAGCGTCTGCCGGCGCTTTGGTTGCGCCTGCAACCGTGTATTGCGGCGTTGCAGCAACCTGTGATCTAGTCGAGGCATCCGGTGGCCTCATGATGCGCTCCAGGAAGAGCACGGCGTGTGCGTCAGGGTGAGTGTGAAGACACTTGGCGTGCGGCCAGACAAGGCGCGCGCCGCCGCGCAGGCGAGTGCCTGCGCAAGGTGAGCAACGCCGTACGGGCGTGCGCCAAGCGGCTTCCCGACGGGCTGCGCCATGCGCGGCACACTCCACCATGACGTACAGGGCGTGCTCTACAGAGCGGGCAGGAGTGTCCCCGTTCATTTCAATCTGCATCGAGGTAGAGATGGCCCCCCGCAACCGCCAAGGGCTTTACGACCCGCGCTCCGAGCGCGATGCCTGTGGATTTGGCATGGTCGCCCAGCTCGACGACCAGCCTTCGCGCCTGCTGGTGGATACCGCCATCGCTGCGCTCTCGCGCATGACCCACCGTGGTGGTGTCGCCGCCGATGGGCTCACCGGCGATGGCTGTGGCCTGCTGCTGCGCCGCCCCGATGCCTTCCTGAAACTGCTGGCCAGTGAAGCCGGCATCGCCGTCGGCGCGCGCTTCACTGCGGGCCTGGTGTTCCTGCCGCACGATGCCGACGCCGCACAGGCCTGCCGCACACAGCTGCAGCAGCAGATCGAGGCCGTGGGCTGCAAGGTGGCCGGCTGGCGCGAGGTACCGACCGACGACAGCGTCTGCGGACAACTGGCACGCGACACCCTGCCGCGCATCGAGCAGGTGTTCGTCGATGCCGGCGTCGGCCAGGATGACGCCGGCTTCGGCCTGGCCCTGTTCCTGGCCCGCCGCCGCAGCGAACAGCAGCTGCGCGCGCACGCCGACTACTACGTCACCACGCTCAGTCCCAACGCCATCAGCTATAAGGGTATGGTGCTGCCGGACAAGCTCAGCCGCTTCTTCCCGGACCTGCAGCGGCGCGAACTGGCCTCCAGCGCCATCGTGTTCCACCAGCGCTTCTCCACCAATACGCTGCCGCGCTGGCCGCTGGCGCACCCGTTCCGGATGCTCGCCCACAACGGCGAGATCAATACCATCGAAGGCAACCGGCGCTGGGCACAGGCGCGCAGCAAGGTGTGGAAGACGCCCCGTTTCGACATCGGCGAGTTCGACCCGGTCATCTCCATGCACGGCTCCGATTCGCAGAGCCTGGACAACATGCTGGAACTGATGGTGTCCGCCGGCATGGAGCTGATCCAGGCCCTGCGCATCCTGGTGCCGCCGGCAACGCAGTCGCTGGAATTCAAGGACCCGGACCTGGCTGCGTTCTACGAGTTCCACGGCCTCAACAGCGAACCGTGGGACGGCCCGGCCGGCATCGTCGCCTGCGACAGCCGCTACGCGGTGTGCACCCTCGACCGCAACGGCTTGCGCCCGGCGCGCTGGATGCTGACCGCCGATCGTCACTTCCTGGTCGCCTCCGAAGCAGGCGTCTGGGAAGTACCGACCGAGCGCGTGGTGCGCAAGGGCAAGCTCGGCCCGGGCGAGATGATCGCCATCGACCTCAAGCGCGGTGACCTGCTCGATTCGGAGGCCATCGACCGCATCAACCGCGGCCGTGCACCGTACAAGCAGTGGCTGCAGCAGGGCGTCACCTACCTGCAGACCGAACTGATCGACCCGTCGCTGGTGGAAGAGCCGTTCGACGAAAGCACCCTGCGCAGCTACCACAAGCTGTACCAGCTCAGCAGCGAGGAAGTGGAACAGGTGCTGCGGCCGCTGGCCGAGACCGAGCAGGAAGCCACCGGCTCGATGGGCGATGACACGCCGATGGCCGTGCTCAGCCAGCGCAGCCGTCCGCTGTACGACTACTTCCGCCAGGCCTTCGCGCAGGTCACCAACCCGCCGATCGACCCGCTGCGCGAAGACTGCGCGATGTCCCTGTCCACCCAGCTCGGCAAGGAGACCAACATCTTCCATGCCGGCCCGGAGACGGTGAACCACGTCATCCTCAACTCGCCGGTGCTGAGCCAGCGCAAGCTGCGCCAGCTGCTGAAGATGGGCCAGTACGTGCAGGCCAACCGCCTGCTCGACCTGTCCTACAGCGAAGAGGAAGGCCTGCGTGCGGGCATTGAACGCATCTGCGTCGAGGCCGAACAGGCTGCGCGCGACGGCATGGTGATGCTGCTGCTGTCCGACCGCTACCCGGTGGCCGGGCGGCCGATGGTGCATGCGCTGCTGGCCACCAGCGCCATCCACCACCACCTGTCRSSGCTGGGCCTGCGCTGCGACGTCAACCTGATCGTCGAGACCGGCACCGCGCGCGACGCGCACCACATGGCCTGCCTGCTCGGCTTCGGTGCCACGGCGGTGTATCCGTACCTGGCCTACCAGACCCTGTTCGATCTCGGCCGACGCGGCATCCTCAAGCTCAGCAAGGGCGGTGAGCAGTCGCAGATCGGCCGCCGCTACCGCAAGGGCATCTACAAGGGCCTGTCCAAGATCATCTCGAAGATGGGCATCTGTACCGTGGCCAGCTACCGCGGTGCGCAGCTGTTCGAGATCATCGGCCTGGAGCCGGAGGTCGTGGACCTGTGCTTCCCCGATACCGCGTCGCGCATCGGTGGCGCCGGCTTCGCGCGCCTGGATGCCGACGCGCGCGAACTGTGCGCGCAGGCCTGGGACGCCCAGCAGGGCGTGGATGTCGGCGGCCTGCTGAAGTACGTGCACGGCGGCGAGTACCACATGTACAACCCGGACGTGGTGACCACCCTGCAGCGCGCAGCGCGCAGCGGTGACCCGCGTGCGTGGCAGCAGTACTGCGATGCCGTGCATGCGCGCCCGCCGTCGGCGCTGCGCGATCTGCTGCAGCTGGTGCCGGCGGCAACGCCGACACCGCTGGACGAAGTGGCACCGGCCAGCGATCTGTTCCCGCGTTTCGATACCGCCGCGATCAGCCTCGGTGCGCTCTCTCCCGAGGCGCATGAAGCGCTGGCCATTGCGATGAACCGCCTCGGCGGCCGCAGCAATTCCGGCGAAGGTGGCGAAGACCCGGCGCGCTATGGCACCGACAAGCGCAGCAAGATCAAGCAGGTGGCCTCAGGCCGCTTCGGCGTCACCGCCGAATACCTGGTCAACGCCGAAGTGCTGCAGATCAAGGTTGCGCAGGGCGCCAAGCCCGGCGAAGGCGGCCAGCTGCCCGGGCACAAGGTCAATGAACTGATCGCACGCCTGCGCTATGCCAGGCCGGGCATCGGCCTGATCTCGCCGCCGCCGCACCACGACATCTACTCCATCGAAGACCTGGCGCAGCTGATCTACGACCTCAAGCAGGTCAACCCGACCGCGCTGGTGTCGGTGAAGCTGGTCAGCCATGCCGGCGTCGGCACGATCGCGGCGGGCGTGGTAAAGGCCGGTGCTGACCTGATCACCATTTCCGGCCATGACGGCGGTACCGGTGCTTCGCCGGTCAGCTCGATCCGCTACGCCGGCGTGCCGTGGGAACTGGGCATCGCCGAGGCGCACCAGGCGCTGGTGGCCAACGACCTGCGTGGGCGCACCCTGCTGCAGACCGATGGCGGCCTGAAGACCGGCCTGGACGTGGTCAAGGCAGCGCTGCTGGGCGCGGACAGCTTCGGCTTCGGCACCGCGCCGATGATCGTGCTGGGCTGCAAGTACCTGCGCATCTGCCACCTCAACAACTGCGCCACCGGCGTCGCCACCCAGGACGAACGCCTGCGCGAGAACCACTTCACCGGCCAGCCCGAGCGCGTGGAGAACTTCTTCCGCCTGCTGGCCGAGGAGGTGCGCGGCTGGCTGTCGGTGCTGGGCGCACGTTCGCTGCAGGAAATCGTCGGCCGCACCGACCTGCTGCGCCAGCTTGAGGTCTCGCCGCGCGAGGACGTGCGCGTGGACCTGTCGCGGCTGCTGGCCGACGCCAGTTACCCGGGCAGCCACTGCGCCGCACAGCGCCTGTATGAATCTCCGGACAGCCTGGCCACGCAGATGGACGGCCTGCTGGCCGAGGCCATCGAACACAAGCGCGGTGGCGAGCATCGCTTCCTGATCCACAACACCGACCGCAGCATCGGCACCCGCCTGGCCGGCGCCGTGGCGCGCGCGCACGGCAACCAGGGCATGGCCGAATCGCCGCTGGAACTGCGCTTCCGCGGCAGCGCCGGGCAGAGCTTCGGCGCCTTCAACGTCGGCGGCCTGCACCTGGAAGTGGAAGGTGAAGCCAACGACTACGTCGGCAAGGGCATGGCCGGTGGCCGCCTGGTGGTGCGTCCGCCGCGTGGCGCACGCTTCGAGGCACGCAGCACCGCCATCATCGGCAACACCTGCCTGTATGGCGCAACCGGTGGCGAGCTGTTCGCCGCCGGCCGTGCCGGTGAACGATTCGCCGTGCGCAACTCCGGCGCACTGGCGGTAGTGGAAGGCGCAGGCGATCACTGCTGCGAGTACATGACCGACGGCGTGGTGCTGGTGCTGGGCAAGGTCGGCCTCAACTTCGGTGCCGGCTTCACCGGTGGCCTGGCCTACGTGCTGGACGTGGACCGCGATTTCGTCGACCGCTACAACCACGAGCTGATCGACATCCATCGCGTCTCCGCCGAAGGATTCGAGAACTACCGCCAGCACCTGCACCGCCTGATCGGCCGTCATCGCGAACTGACCGGCAGCATCTGGGCGCAGCAGATCATGGACGAGTTCCGCGATTACATCGGCAAGTTCTGGCTGGTCAAACCCAAGGCCGCCAGCATCGAGTCGCTGACCGAAACCCTGCGCCGCGCGGCGTGACACACCGCACGTGACGGATGCGCCGCATGCACTGGGCGCACCGGCTTCCCCACCGCTGTAGTGCCGGCCGCTGGCCGGCATCCGGAAATCCACAGAGTCCGCCATGAGCCGCAAGCACGCCTTCCAGTTCCTCGACCTGCCCCGGACCATGCCGCAGCGCATCCCGGTTGAACTGCGCACCTCCGGCGACTGGGGTGAGCTGTACGGAAAGTTCGGCAAGGAGGATGCGCAGTACCAGGCCGGCCGTTGCCTGGACTGCGGCAACCCGTACTGCAGCTGGAAGTGCCCGGTGCACAACGCCATTCCGCAATGGCTGCAGCTGGTGCAGGAAAACCGCATCCACGAAGCAGCCACGCTGTGCCACAGCACCAACCCGTTGCCGGAAGTGTGCGGCCGGGTGTGCCCGCAGGATCGCCTGTGCGAGGGCAGCTGCACGCTGGAAGAGTTTGGTGCGGTCACCATCGGCGCGGTGGAGAAGTACATCGTCGATACCGCGCTGGCTACCGGCTGGCGGCCGGACATGACGGCGGTGCAGCCCACCGGCCACACGGTGGCGGTGATCGGTGCCGGCCCCGCGGGGCTGGCCTGTGCCGACCGCCTGGCGCATGCCGGCATCACCGCGGTGGTCTACGACCGTTACGAACAGGTCGGTGGCCTGCTGCAGTTCGGCATCCCCAGTTTCAAGCTGGACAAGGACGTGATCCGTCGTCGTCGCGACGTGCTGGAAGGCATGGGCGTGCAGTTCCGCCTCGGCGTGGAGATCGGCCGCGACATCAGCCTGCAGCAGCTGCTGGACACCCACGATGCGGTGTTCGTCGGTACCGGCGCGTATCGCTACACCGATGGTGGCCTCGACGGCCAGGACCTGAAGGGCGTGCTGCCGGCATTGCCGTTCCTGGTGCAGAACAGCCGCATCGTCGGCGGCGATGATCCGCAGGGCCGCCCGATCGCCGGCTGGGAAGACCAGATCGCCCTGCCCGACCTCAATGGCAAGCGCGTGGTGGTCCTCGGCGGTGGCGACACCGGCATGGACTGCGTGCGCAGCGCGGTGCGACTGGGCGCGGCCAAGGTCACCTGTGCCTACCGCCGCGACGAAGCCAACATGCCGGGCAGCGCGCGCGAAGTGGCCAACGCGCGCGAGGAAGGCGTGCGCTTCCTGTTCAACCGCCAGCCGCTGTCGATCGAAGCCGGCGCCGATGACGAAGTGATCGGCGTCACCGTCATCGAGACGCGCCTGGGCGAACCCGATGCCAACGGCCGCCAGAACGCGGTACAGATCGAGGGCAGCGAGTCGCTGCTGGAAGCGGACGTGGTGATCATCGCGTTCGGTTTCTCGCCCAGCGTGCCGTCGTGGCTGGCCGAGCATGGCGTGGAGGGCCAGGCCAACGGCCGCATCCTCGCCGGAGGCAAGGGCAAGCTGCCCTTCCAGACCGCACATCCCCGTCTGTTCGCAGGGGGTGACGCAGTGCGCGGTGCCGACCTGGTGGTGACCGCCGTGGCCGAAGGTCGCGACGCCGCCGCCAGCATCGCCCGGCTACTGGCGCACTGACAGATCGAGCGGCATCAGCACTGCGGCCAAGGTGGCATGCAGTGCCTGGCGGTCGACCGGCTTGGCGATGAAATGATCGATGCCAGCGTCGAGGCAGGTCTGGCGGGTACTGTCGAGCACGCTGGCGGTCAACGCGATGATCGGCACCCTTGCCGCGTCGGCACGGGGATCGGCGCGGATCGCGCGGGCCAGGGCAAA
The DNA here is from genome assembly GCF_056397905.1 of Stenotrophomonas sp. 05L414_2. Lineage (NCBI taxonomy): Bacteria > Pseudomonadati > Pseudomonadota > Gammaproteobacteria > Lysobacterales > Lysobacteraceae > Stenotrophomonas > Stenotrophomonas sp. 05L414_2. The sequence continues at coordinate 3,400 of NZ_JBFTOJ010000024.1, read as the reverse complement.
GCCGTCCATGCCCGGCATGTGGCAGTCGGTGATGACCAGCGCGAACCGTTGCGTCTGCCACGCCTGCCAGGCCTGCTCGCCATTGGCTGTGGCATGCACCTGCAGGCCCAGATCCCGCAGCTGTCGCACCAGCAGCTGCAGGTTGGTGGGATGGTCTTCGGCAACCAGTACCCGTACCGGCGGCAATTCGTGCAGGCCAGCCGCATCATCACGATGCTCCACCGATGGCGCCTCGCAGGCCGGCAGGTACAGGTCCAGCCACACCGTGGTGCCCACGCCCGGCGTACTGCACAGGTGCAGTTGCCCGCCCATCGATGCCGCCAGGTCCCGGCAGATCGCCAGGCCCAGGCCGCTGCCACCGAAGCGCCGGGTGGTGGAGGCGTCGGCCTGGGTAAATGCTGCAAATACCGCCCGCTGGCGCTCCCGGCTGATGCCCACGCCGGTATCGGTCACCTGCAGCCGCAGTTGCTGGCCGTGCGCGCGCTGCTGCAGCACCCGCACCTGCAGGTCCACCCCACCGTGCAGGGTGAATTTCAGCGCATTGCCTGCCAGGTTGAACAGGATCTGGCGCAGGCGCAGCGCATCGGCCAACGATCCACGCTGCAGCGCAGGATCCACCTCGCAGCGCAGATGCAGCCCTTTGCTTGCCGCCACCGGCACCAGCAGGCGCTGCACCGCACGCAGCAGTTCGGCCAGGTCGGTGGGCAGGCACTGCGGTGGCTGTGGGCCGGACTGCAGGCGTTGGCTGTGCAGGACGTCATCAAGGATCTGCCGCAGCATCTGCGCGGCATCATCGATGGTCGCCAGTACCTGGCGCTGGCGCGCATCGAGTGCGCCGCCGCCGAAGCGCTCCAGCATTCCCAGCAAGGTGCTCATCGGCGTGCGGATCTCGTGGCTCATGGTGGCCAGGAAATGGCTCTTGGCGGCAGCATCCTGCTCAGCATCACGCCGCGCATCGTTCAGTGCCTGCGTGCGTGCGCGCGCCTCGGTGACATCCATCCAGTATCCGCTCCATTCCACGCCGCTGTCGCTGCAGGCAATCGGGCGCCCGTGCGAACGTACCCAGCGCCAGCCGTTGGGGCCGCGCGTGCGGAAGGTGATGTCGATGGGCCCGCGCACCAGCGCGGCGGCATCAACGCAGGCCAGCACCGAGCGGCGGTCCTGCGGATGGACTGCTGCCAGCAGGCTTCCATGGTCGACCCGCGCGGTATCTACGCTGATCCCGAACAGGGCATGCACATCGCCGGCAATGTGGGGAACGCTGTACTCGCCGGTGCTGCTGCGCCGCGCCTGGTACACCACCGCCGGCAGGTTGGCGGTGACTTCCTGCAGCCGCTGCTCCAGCGCCTGCCTGCGCAGGCCTTCGCGGTGCAGTCGCCAGTAACCGAATGCATGCACCAGGCCCATTGTCAGCAGCATCAGCAGCACCGCGATCAAGCCGCGTAGGGGCGACACCGGCGGCACGTGGCCGCGGCGAGGGGATGTCGAGACCCAATGGGCCCGCAATGCCTCGCGCTGTTCCTCCGTCATGCCCGCCTGCAGTTGGTTGAAGCGATCCACCAAGTGCGCGCACGCCGGCAGCGCAGCCAGTACCAGTGCGTCGCTGAAGCCGGCCGGCGCCGCTACGTCCAGCGCGCCGCCAGGCTGATCGCGCAGCGCCGCTTCCACTTCCACCAGGTTGCCCACCACTGCATCGATCTGGCCGCTGATCAGCAGCTGCAGCGCCTTGTCCAATGCCGCCACCTGCAGCAGCGGCACATGCGCGCCCGACTCCTCCAGCACCCTGGCAAGCGGCACGGTGTCGAGGCTGGCCACGCCGCGACCGTGCAGTCCGTCCAGGCCGTGGATCGGCAGCGCGTCGGGGCGTCGCACGATCACCTGCGGCACCTGCAGGTAGGGCACGCTGGCCACCCAGCCTTTCGGCGTCTGCGCGCGCGGCCAGCCAAGCACGGCGTGGGTCCCGGCAGGCAGCGCGGCAGCGGCCAGCGCCGTCGCCGCGACCGGTGTGGCACGCAGCGTGGGCACCTGTTCCTGCAGCAGCGCCAGATAGGCGGCCACCAGCCCCTGTGGCGTGTCGTCCTGACTGGACGACAACGGCGCACGGTCAGCGGGATAGGCAAGCAGGATGGGGCCTTCGCACTGTCCGGCCCAGGCCGGCGCCGACAACAGCGACAGGGCGGCGATGCGGGCCAAAGGGCCAGCGACATTCACGGTGGACATCCTCATGTCGCAGGCAGGGGCATGGCCGCATCGCGGTGCGACCTCCTGCCACGCTAGCGACGCCCCTGCCAGCAACAATGAGGAAATTTGTAAAACCCTCCGAAACCGTCAATAGCGACATACACTGCCGCTTCTACCGATCCCGGAGCTTTCGATGCGCATCGGCCTGGCCGCCAACCGTCTCCATCACCACGACGCGCGCGCGGCACTGTTCCGCTGGCTGCGCGCCAGCGAACCCGGGCTGCGCGAACTGGGCGTGACACTGTGTGCGGTCGGCCGTACCCACGACGCGATCCAGCGCAACAGCTTCCTTGCCGGCTACGACGGCCTGCAGCGCTATCCCTACGGTCGCGACGGCGGCTTGATGAAACTGGTGGCCGAAGTGGTGGGCATGGGCGCCGAGCGTACGCTGGACGGTGCGGTCTATCTGATGGATCCGGTGGACCCTTCCTCGGTTTTCCCCGAGGCGACCGCGCTCAAGCGCCAGTGCGTGATCCACGGCAAGCCTTTCATTTCCACCGTGGCCACCGCCCGCGACTGGATCGAGGTGGAGCGCATCCATGCTGGCCTGGCTGCCGATACAGGCGCCRACGACCTGCATGCRTTCGAASGGCAGACSCTGGCGTTGATCGCGCACGATGCGATGAAGCCGGCGATGCTGGCCTTCGCCGATGAACACTTCGACGTACTGGCGCGCTTCGGCGAACGCGTCGCCACCGGTACCACCGGCCAGCGTTTGAACGAGTTGGCCTGGAGCCGCGGCTGGCCAGCGGATGCGGCATGGGTGACGCGCTACCAGAGCGGGCCGATGGGCGGCGATGCGCAGATTGCCGACCGCGTGCTGGAAGGCCGTTGCCAGCGCGCGATCTTCTTCGAAGATCCGCACGTGGCGCGCCAGCACGAAGCGGACATCCAGCTGCTGGAGCGGGCGGTGACCACGGTGACCGATCAGGCGGTGTGCATCACCGCGCCGCGCGTGGCTGCGCGGTGGGCGGAGGCGGCGGCCCTGCGCGCGGGTCGATGAGGTTTGCGGCCAACGGCTGAGCCGCTCGTGGTGGCCGTTCAGATCAAAAGCCGTGCTTGGCCGGGCGGGGTGGATTGCGCAGGGGTCGCTGCAAGTACGTCCATGTAAGCTCGGTCGCCGCATCCATGCGGCTCACGCCCCTGCGCAACCCACCCC
>NZ_JBFTOJ010000023.1:0-32513 GCF_056397905.1 Stenotrophomonas sp. 05L414_2 | reverse complement strand
CTGCAGCACGTTGCTCGGCACGATCGACAGCAGCATGTCCATGCCCTTCGGCGTGCCATGGATGCCAGCAACGATTTCCTTGCTGCGCTCGGCATTCTCCGACAGCATCAGCGCGGCCACCTGCGGGTCGACGCCGGCACCGGGCTTGAGCAGGTTGACCAGCACCAGGCCGATACCCACCGCGATGCCGGACAGCAGCACGGTGTAGGCCAGCGTCTTCCAGCCGATGCGGCCAAGGGCGCGGATGTCGCCCATCTCCGACACGCCCATGATCAGCGCCGAGAAGATCAGCGGCACGATCAGCATGAAGATCAGGTTGAGGAACAGGCCCGACGCCGGGGTGGTGACGTAGTCCATTACCCACTTGGCACCGGTCTGCAGGCCGTCGACGCTGCCGCCCAGGGCATGCACGATCAGTCCCAGGACCAGGCCGATCGCAAAGCCGATGCCCATCTTCCAATGCAGGGGCAACTTCTTCTTGTCGGCAGCAGCTGCTGTCATGCGCGGGATTCCTCGAAAAATGAATCTACTCTAACAAAGCGCGCAAGCCGCGCCGGTTCAGGGTTGCCGCGGTGGATACAGCGGCGGCAGCCCAGTGTCGACGGCGCCGGCGGCGGCCGACCAGTGCGGTCCGTCACGGAAGCTTTCGCGCAGGCGGGCCCGCAACGCGCTGACATCCCCCATCCCACCCCAGCGCGCCTGCTGCAACGCCTGCAGAGTCTGCCGCTGGGCCGGATCGGCCAGGCGCTCGATCACCTGTTCCAGGCGTTCCACGCCGGCCATCGAACACAGCAGCGCCTCTACCTGGTCAAAGCCCTCGCCATCGATCGCCCGGCGCAACTCGGCCACGCTGGCACGCGAGGACGTTGCAGGGGCACTGGCTCCTGGCCGGGGAACCGGACGGGTGTGGACGACGGCACGGCGGCCACGTCGCCATCCCCATGCCAGGGTCAACAGCCATAGCAGCGCCAGGCCTGCGGCGGCCGCCATCCACGGCCACGGCCGGGGACCTGCTGCGGTGGGTGCAAGAGAGGATGCAGCGGCGGGTGCGGCGTCTCCCGGCAACGCGGCATCGGTATCGATCGGTTGTGCCGCCGGCGCGCCGGCCCGGCCTGCGGCCACGGCCAGTTCCAGATCCGGCAGGCTGGCCTGCTGGGCACTGCCACTGTCCACGTTCCACCAGGCCACGCGCGGCCCCGGCACGCGCAGGGATCCAACCTGCCGCGGCACGATCGAGTAGCGACGGGTGATCTTCAGGCGTGGCGTGCTGCCGTTGAAGGTCTCCTCGTACTGGGCAGGTTCGGCGAACACCTGTGCGGCGTCGCCGAGGTCGGGCACGGGCAGATCGGTGAACTGGGCCCGGGTAGCGCCGTTGGCGATCGCTTCGACCATCACGGTGGCCGCTTCGCCCGTGCGCGCACTGCTGGGTGCAGCGGTGTAGCGCAATTGCAGGCTGTGCAGGGGCAGCCACGGCTGCACGGCCTGAGCCGGTTGCGCCTGCACCTGCAGCGTGCGTTCGGCACCGACGGCATTCATGCGGCCATCGCCACCGCTCCCGAAGAAGTCATCGAAGAATCCACCTGCACTGCGGCCGGTGAAGCGCGCGCCCGGCAGGCGCAACGCCCCGCTGCGCTCGGGGATCAGCAGGAAGCGACGTTCGACCACGTTGTAGCGACGGCCGTTGACCTGGCGCACGTCGCTGCGATCCTCCCCCACCCGCTGCAGCGAAGCGCCACTGGGTGTGTCGAGCACCAGTTCGCCCGACGCCAGCTGCGAGGCGAAGTACAGCCTGACCACCACGCCCACGCTCTGCTGCACGTAGGGCGTCGGGTCATCCACCTCGGTTTCGATGAAGGCGGTGGCATTGCTCTGCGGGGTGGCCACCACGGCATCACTTACCTGCAGCACCAAGGGCACCGTGCGTGCTGCGCCTACCTGTAATGAAGGCACCTGCAGCGTACCGGTGCGGCGCGGCGTCAACGCAACCGTATAGAGGTTGCGCTGCTGGACGCCGCCATTGCTCCACTGCACCTGGCGGTTGCTGCTCTGCGCACTGAGCACGAAATCGGCATTCAACGGTGCATAGTCTGGCGCGCCCTGGTCGGTCTCGATGTGCAGGGTGACCGCATCACCGGCGGCGATGCTGTCCTGCTCCAGCCAGGCGCGCGTCTGCGCCATGGCCACCATCGGCAGCCACAGCAGCAGCATCGCCAGCACAGGCAGAGGCCACCGGATTTGCCTGCTCGCCATGCCTGTCATCGCCCTTCCCTCTTTCTACGTTCGTTTTCCAACTGGAACTTGGCCCGCAGCAGTGCCCCCGGATCATCCGGCACACGCCGCATCCACGCCTCCACGGCCTGCTGCTCCTCGCGCTGTTGCGGTGTACCGCCATCGCCGCGCACTGCTGCCTTGCCGGCTTCGCCGGCGCGCGCCTGCTGCAGGGCCTGCTGCATGCGCTGGCGCTGCTGGGCATCGGCCYGCGCCTGGGCCTGCGCGTCGGCTGCCTGCGGCTCCTGCTTCGCCCCCTGCTGGCCGGAACCTGCAGATGCCGGGTTCTGCTGGCCCTTCTGGCCCTGCGGTTCCTGCTGGCCTTGTTGGCCTTGCTGGCCCTGCTGCTGATTCTGCTGATTCTGCTGATTCTGCTGATTCTGCTGATTCTGCTGATTCTGCTGATTCTGCTGATTCTGCTGACCTTGCTGGCCTTGCTGGCCCTGCTGCTGATTCTGCTGACCTTGCTGACCTTGTTGGCCTTGTTGGCCTTGCTGGCCCTGCTGGTTCTGCTGCTGTCCCTGCTGCGGCTTCTGCTGCCCCTTACCCTGCCCCTGGCTGTTGTTCGACGACGACTTGCGCTTGCGCGCGGCGTCGACCACCGCACGGTTGGCGACGGCGTCGGCCATCTGCGGGTGGCGCGCCAAGGCCTTGTCGTAGGCGGCGATGGCACCGTCGTAGTCGCCCTGGCGGGCAAGCACGTTGCCGAGGTTGTACCAGCCCGCATCGCTGTCGATGCCTTCGAACTGCTTGCGGGCAGTGGCGAAATCACCTTGACGGTACGCCTGCACACCCTCGGCCAGGCGTGCATGCTCACGCTGGTCGGCTCGTTCCCACATCGTGCCCGCTGTCGGCGCAGCCATGGGCGCGCGCGGCTGTGCCTGCAACTGCCCGCTCAAGGGCAGAAGACCCACGGCCAGCACCGCCGCCAGCACCGCGCGGCGACGGAACGCCAGCAGTGCCAGCAGCATCACCGGCGGCAACAACCAATAGCCTTCGTCCTGCCACTGCCGGGCCTGCCCGGGCCGCTGCAACGCACCGCCGTCGCTGGCATCAAGTACGTCCAATGCCTTCAGGTCGCGATCATCGCTGGCGATGCGCTGGTAACGCCCGCCACCTGCGGTGGCGACGGCGCGCAGGCTGGTTTCATCCAGCGCGGCCTGTGCGATCTGGCCTTGACCATCGCGATAAGCGGCGCCGGATGGTGTGCCCAGGCCCAGCACCGACACCTGCAGGCCGAGGCCACGCGCCTGCGCTGCGGCAAGCGCCGCTTCGCTGTCAGCCTGGTCGCTGACCAGGAGGATCTGGCCGCGCAGGGCACCGGTCTGCCGCAGCAACCTGACCGCCCAGTCGATGCCACGGTCGGCGCGCTGTCCATCACGCGGCATCACCTCCGGCGACAGCGCGTCCAGGTACAGCGCCACGTTGGCAGCGTCGTCGGTCAACGGCGCCACGGTATAGGCATCTTCGGCATACACCACCAGACCCACCTGTCCGCCTTGACGGGCGCGCAGCAGAGCACCGATCTTTGCCCGCGCCTGCAGCAGGCGCGAGGGTGGCAGGTCGGTCGCGGTGATACGGCTGGAGAGATCCAGCACCACCACCAACGGCGCACTGGCCTGATAGATCGGCTGCGCCTGCTGCCTCCAGCTGGGGCCAGCCATCGCCAGTGCCGCCAGGGTCCAGCCCAGCAGCAATGCCCATGGCAGGCGCGTGCGTCGCTTGCCCTCGCCCGCCAGGAGCTGCGACAGCAGATGGGCGTCGACCGCCTGCCGCCACGCGTCGCTGCGCCGTTGCCGGTAGATGGCCACCGCGACGATCAACGGCAGTGCCGCCAGCATCCACAACCAATCCGGGCGCAGGAAATGCAGCGCGCTCCAATCGAACGTGCTCCACTCGAACGCGCTCCAGTCGGGCATCTTCAGGAAAGTGGCGTTCATCGGCGACGTTCCGGCCAGGCCCACGCCAATGCGCCCAGCAGCAAGGCGACGGCCAGTGGCCATGCATAGCGCTCGTTGCGCGGACGCAGTGCCGGTCCCTTCGCTGCGATTGGCTCCAGCCTGTCCAGTTCGGCATAGATGCCAGCCAGCTGGTCGGTGTCACGCGCACGGAAGAAGCGGCCGCCGGTCATCTCGGCGATCCTGCGCAGCGTTGCCTCATCCACCGGATCGCGGTCGGCGGCCACGGGAATGCCGAAGAACCGCGCACTACCGTCGCTGCCAAACGCCACGGTGTGCACGCGCACCCCTTCGGCACGTGCCAGCTCGGCTGCGCGCAGGGGTTCCAGCACACCGGCGTTGCTGACGCCGTCGGTCAGCAGGATCAGTACACGCTGCCCTTCGGGCTGATTGCGCAGGCGTTTGACCGCCAGCGCGATGGCGTCACCAATGGCCGTCTCGCGCCCGGCAAGGCCAACCACGCTGTCGCGCAGTTGATCGCGCACGCTGGACAGATCCGCAGTCAACGGTGTAAGTGTGTAGGCACGATCACCGAACACCAGCAGGCCGACGCGATCGCCGGCACGACGGTCCAGGAAATCGGCCAGCACCGCCTTGGCTGCGGTCAAGCGCTCCACCGCCTGCGCACCGAGCACCATGTCCGGCTCGCTCATGCTGCCGGACACGTCCATCGCCAGCATCATCTGCCGGCCCTCCTGCGGCGGGGTGATCGCCTCACCCAGTTGCTGTGGTCGCGCCATCGCCAGGCACAGCGCCAGCCAGCCCAGCCACAGCAAGCCGCTGCGCAGCCAGGAAACGCCGACACGACCGCCGCCAGCCAGTGCTTCCAGTTCGGCAGCGGCGTAGGGCACGCGCAACGCAGCGCCCGGATCGGCCCGCCGCTTCCATGCCAGCATCAGGATCGGCAACGGCAGTGCCAGCAGTGCCAGCGGCCAGGCCAGCTGCAGATCCGGCCACGGCCAGTAAGCTGCAAGCGCGCTCATCGGCGGCGCTCCTGCAGCAACGCCAGGTAGCGTGCCCGCGCCCACGCGCGCACGTCGGCCACGGCAGCGGCATCCACGCTTGGACGATACGCCCCCTCGGCCAGCAGGTTGCGCTGCGCGAGCGACAGGGTGTCCTTGGGATCGACGTACTGCCACCACGCGTCATCGCGCAGGGCTTCGCTACCGGGGCGTGCCTGACGCGCCGCACGCCGCAGCAGGCTGGCGATGGCTGCCAGTTCCGACGGCGCGCCGTTCACTGCCGCAATCTCCCTATCGAACACGCGCATCCACTGCTGGCGGCGGCGACGACGACGCCATGCCACCGCAGCAACGATGGCCAGCAACAGCAGAACCAATGCGATCAGCATCAGCCAGCCAGGTGCGGGGGGCCACCACGCTGGCGAGGGCGGCAACTGCACGTCGCGCAGTGGCAGGGAGGCACTCATGCCGGCACCTCCGTCGGTGCCGGCGCCAGCCAGGCATCGCTTGCCGCATCGGTGGACAGCACCTGCACATCGACGCGACGCGCGGCAAGCTGGCTGCGCAGCTGCTGCAGGGGTTCAACGAAATGCGCCTGCCAGTGCGCCTGCACGTCGCTGCGGCGCAGGTCCAGGCCGATGCGCTTCTGCGCGGCGAGAAACTGCAGGGGCGCCGTTGGCGGCTGCAACTCAAGCGGATCGACCAGCAGCAGCAGACTCAGGTCATGGTGCTGGGCCAACGCGCTCCAGCGCGCCGGCGGAATCCGGATCGCCTGCTGCGGATCGGCCAGTACCAGCATCCGGGCGCCGGGGCGCAGCACCCGACCGGCATGGTCCAGCGCGCGTTCCAGGCCAAGGTCATCGGCAGGTGGCTGCGCGTACCAGCGCGTGAGTGCATCGAGTACGCGCAGTACGCCGCGGGCACCGCCGGCCGGCGCGATCGGCGCCTCGCGATCACTACCGCGCAATGCACCGATGCGGTCGCCGCGGCGCTGTGCGGACCATGCCGCAACCGCGCCAGCGCGTGCTGCCTGCACCGACTTGAAGCGCACGCGGGTACCGAAGTACAGCGCAGGTGAAGTATCGGCAACGATCAGGGTGACCCGTTCGCGTTCTGCCTGGAACAATTTGGTGTGCGTGCGCCCGGTGCGCGCGGTGACGCGCCAGTCGATGTGGCGCGCGTCGTCGCCCGCCACGTATTCGCGCGATTCTGCATATTCCATGCCGCGTCCGCGCAGCGGCGAAGGCGCTTGCCCGGCGCTGCCCGCGCGCCCACGACGAGGCGGCGGCGGACGCTGTGCCAGGCGGCGCAATGCCACCAGCTCGGCCAGTTGCGGTCGCAGGCCATCGCCTTCGCTGGTAACCGGAGCAGGTCCGTTGGTCGTGCCGGTCATGCGCGCGCTCAGGGCGCCGGTACCCGGGCCAGCAGTTCCTGCACCAGGCGCTCACCATCCCAGCCTTCGGCGATGGCTTCATAGCTGGGCAGTACCCGGTGGCGCAGCACATCGGCCGCCACGGCACGCACGTCGTCGGGAGTGACGAAATCACGCCCGGCCAACCACGCCCGCGCCCGTGCGCACCGCTCCAGTGCGATGGAGCCACGCGGGCTGGCGCCCCACGCGATGCGGCGCGCCAACGAGGCGTCGTAGCGCGAGGGATCACGCGATGCCAGTACCAGCTCGATCAGATAGCGCTCCAGCGCGGGGGCCATGTGGAGCTCCAGCACCTCGCGGCGCGCATCGAAGACATCCTGCATCGGCAGTTTTTCCGGCGTCGCTGCGGCCTCGCCAAGCGCGCCGCGGGCGCGCTCGCGGGCCAGCCGCAGAATCTCCGACTCGGCCGCCTGGTCCGGATAACCAATGCGTACGTGCATCAGGAAACGATCCAGCTGCGCTTCCGGCAGCGGGAAGGTGCCTTCCTGCTCGATCGGRTTYTGSGTSGCCATSACCAGRAACAGCGRCGRCAGCKCATASGTGYKGCGRCCSACGSTGACCTGSCGCTCGCCCATSGCTTCCAGCAGCGCGGACTGCACTTTGGCCGGCGCACGGTTGATTTCATCGGCCAGCAGGATCGGGTGGAAGATCGGCCCCGGCACGAATTCGAAACGGCCTTCCTGTGGGCGCCAGATCTCGGTACCGGTCAGGTCCGAAGGCAGCAGGTCCGGGGTGAACTGCACACGCGCGAAGTCTGCTTCCAGCCGCGCCGCCAAGGCCCGGATGGCCGTGGTCTTGGCCAGGCCCGGGGCACCTTCCACCAGCAGGTGGCCATCGGCCAGCAAGGCAATGAGCAGGCGTTCGACCAGCGCCGCCTGGCCGACGATCTCGGCCGACAGTGCATCGCGCAGATCGCTGAAGGCCGCATGCAGGCGCGAGGTGACGGGGGCAGGCGGCGGAGAAATGGATTCGGGCATCGGCGGAGGCAGGTTCATGGGGGCCTTTGACCGGCGCGGGATGGCTCGGGTTCCCCACATCATCGCAGGCCGTCCGGCTGCTGGCATCAAGAACGGCTGAACAGCCTCCACGCATGACCGATCAACCGGGCCTCCCGCGCAAACGACGCGGGGCCGCACGTGGCGGCCCCGGTCGGATACAACAGATGTGATGCCTCAGTTCTGGCGGGCCACGCGCAGGACCTTCGGGGTCACGAACACCAGCAGTTCGGCCTTGTCCTTGTTGCGACCACGCTTCTTGAACAGATTGCCCAGGAACGGCACATCGCCCAGGAACGGCACCTTGCTGACACTGTTGCGGTCGGTGAATTCATACACGCCACCGATCACCACGGTCTGGCCATCTTCCACCAGCACGGCGGTATTGACCTCGCGACGGTTGATGGACGGCACGGTACCGTAGCCCTGCAGCTGGATCAGCTGATCGACCTCGTCCTTCTTCACCGCCATGTTGAGGAACACGCGGTTGTCGTTGGTGATGGTCGGGGTGACCTTCAGTTCCAGCACCACTTCCTTGAACTGGACGTTCGGGGTGGCTACACCGCCAGCGCCGCCGCCACTGATGGTGACATAGCCGATTTCCTTGCCCTGTTTGATCAGCGCTTCGCGCTGATTGGTGGTCACCACCCGCGGGTTGGAAATCACTTCACCACGCGACTCTTCCTGCATGGCGGACAATTCCACGTCAAGCAGATAGCCGGCATTGAGGATCGACAGCGCCAGCGAACCAGGATTGCTGGCCGTTGCCACCGGCAGGTTCCAGTTCAGGCCGCGGGTGATGGCCGAACCGACCGACACCGGCGGCGGGCCCACGCGGCCACCGGCGATCCAATCGCGCTCAGCCTTGGCGTTGGTGCTGGCGGTGTCCACCTGCGATTCGCGGGTCTTCCGATTGGCCTCAAGGTCGCCGCTGAAGTACACGTTGTCACGGCTGCCACTGATGCCGAACTTGGCACCCAGTTCGCGCGCGAACGTGTCGGTGGCGATGACGATGCGTGCTTCGATCAATACCTGGTCGACCGGGCGGTCGATGACACTGATCAACTCGCGCATGCGCGCGATCTTCTTCGGAATGTCGCTGATCATCAGCGTGTTGGTGCGCTCGTCGGCGACGATGCGACCGCGTCCCGAGAGGAAGCCACTTTCTTCCTGCGAACTGCCACCACCGCCACCGCCACCGCCACCACCACCACCACCACCGCCGATTCCCTTGGCTTCGGTCAGCGCTTTGAAGATCTGCGTGGCGCTGTGGTAGTTGATCTGGACGTAGTCGGTCACCAGGTCTTCGCGGTTCTCGATCGCGATGCGCGCGTCTTCCTTCTCCTGCTCGAACTTGGCCAGCTCGGACTGCGGCGCAACCCACACCACGCTGCCGTCACGACGCTTGTCCAGGCCCTTGGCACGCAGCACGATATCCAGCGCCTGGTCCCACGGCACGTTGACCAGACGCAGGGTCACATTGCCCTGCACCGAGTCGGAGGCCACCACGTTCAGATTCGACTCTTCGGCAATCAACTGCAGCACGGTGCGCACCGGCACGTCCTGGAAGTTGAAGGTCACCGGCTTGCCGGCGTAGCCGCGCTGCGGCACGCCCTTGGCGGCCTGGGTCACGCTGCCGGCAGTGACTGCGCCAACGGCGGCCTGGGCCTGCCGCGGGCTGATCTCCACCACATACTCGTTGCCACTCTGGTAGGCCAGCGACTCGACCGGACCGCCCGTGCTCAGCACCAGCTGGGTGCCGGCCCCGGACGGCTTGGCGTCGATGCGCTGCACCGGGGTGGCGAAGTCGGTGACGTTCATCGGCTTCTGCAGGTTGGCCGGCAGGCGTGCGTTGCCGACATCGACAACCACGCTGTTGCCCTGGCTGCGCAGGTCGGGCATGGCGCCCTGGCCGTCGAACTGCAGGATCAGGCGGCCAGCGCCGTCATCGCCACGCTTGAAATCGATGCGTGCGACCGACAGGCCTGCCGGTGCAGCGGCCGGCGTGGCGGCCAGCGCCGTGCCGGTCGGCTTTTCCGACGGTGCGGCGGCCAGCGCCGGAGCGCAGGCCAGCATCAACGCGACTCCCAGCGCGCTGATGCGGTTCAAGGTAGAGCGCCGGATGGGACGCAGCCCCTTGGCTTGGTGAAAGGTCATCGTGCTATCCCCAGTAAACGATCATTGATCTTCCAGCGCGAGCGTTGCTGGACGTTCCAGCCAGCCACCCGCGCCATCCGGCACCAGTTCGATCAGCTCCACGCGGTCTTCAAAGACCGCGGTGACCCGCCCGTCGCTCTGCCCCAGGTAACCACCGGGACGCACCCGATAGGTCACCTTGTCCGGCCCCATCACCAGCGCCACAGTGCCGGCGCCTGTTCCGATGGTGCCGACCATGTCCAGCGCGTCCAGCGGGAAGCCTTCCATCGGCTCCTTGCGCCGGTTCGGATCTGGCCGCAGTCCCCCATTCCCCTGCTGCGGGTTGGTCCAGGCATCGGTAAACGGATCGCGCATGCCCTGCGCGGAGTATTCGAAGGTCTCGAACTGCTGCATCACCGGCAGCGGCTCCAGCGGCTGCGCCGGTCGCGCACGCTCGCTCTCGACCCACTTTTCCAGATTGGGTGCATCACCCGGCGTGCTGCTTACGCCGCGGCCGCAGGCGGCCAGCAGCAGCACCGTCAGCACCATCCCGCCACGTGCAATGAAGGAACCGATCACTTCTTTTCCTCCTTGCCCGCTTCAGCCTTCTGCTGTTCGGCAACCTCGGCCTCATCCAGGTAACGGTAGGTCTTGACCGTGCCTGACAGTTCCAGCGCACCGGCGCGGATGTTGCCGCCGGTCTTGTCCTTCGGCTTGAGGTTGATGTCGTGCATGGTCAGGATCACCACCCGCGGCAACGAGGCCACGCCGCTGACGAAGGCGCCGAACTGATGGTAACTGCCCACCATCCGCAGCTTGATCGGCTTCTCGGCGTAGAACTCCTTGATCTGCTCCTGTTCGGGCTCGAACAGCTCGTTGGCCAGGCCGCTGGACAACGCGGTCTGCGAGATGTCGATGATCAGGTCCGGCATTTCGGTCTTGCTGGGCAGCTGCCGCAGCATCTGCTGCAGCACCTGCTCCATCTGTGCCAGCTGCTGCTTCAACGGCTCCAGATTGACCGCGCGTTCCTGTTCCTTGGTGAACTCGGCACGCAGCTCGGTTTCCCGCGATTCCAGGCCCGCCAGCTCCTCGCGCTTGCCGCTGATCAGCAGCATCCAGAGCACGAACATGATCACCAGAGCGATCAGCGAGCAGAACACGATCTTCGCGTTCCTCGGCCAATTGCCGATGTCGTTGAAGTCCAGGTTCTTGATGTCGACTTTCTTGCTCATGCGCGATCCCCCTGCATCGGGGCGTGGAAGGCCTGCGGAGGCTGCGCCAGGCGGCTGCCCTCAGGCTTGGGTGCGGGTGCGGCCGGCGCAGGCGTTGCCGCCGGTGCTGGGGCCTGTGCCGGAGCAGTTGCAGGCGCGGCTGCCGGTGCCGGAGTCGATCCCGACGCCGGTGCGGCAGCAGCCGGTGCGGCGGCGTCCGGCCCGGCGCTGAGCGGTGCGACCGTCGGTGCCGCCGGCGTGGTGCCGGCCACACTGCCATCCGGGTTCAGGCCCGGCGTGGCGCCTGCTTCCTCGCTCTGCGCAGGCAGCTTGACCTTGACCTTGAACACGTACGGCAATGCCTTGATGTCAGCCACCGGGCCGGTCGCGCGCCCGTCCTTGTCCTTGTCCGGCTCACGCGCCTCGATGATCGCCAGCTCCGGATTGGTCATCCAGCCGGAAACTTCGAGATTGCGCATGTACGCCGAGACACGGGCGTTGGACTGGGTGCGGCCCTCCAGGGTCAGCACGTCGCCTTCCTGCTGCAGAGCGGTGAGCACCACGCCATCGGGGATGGTGCGGACCAGCGCATCGAACAGGTGGACCATCTGCGAACGCTTGGCCTGCAGCTGTTCGATCACCGCCTTGCGGGCCAGCAGTCGATTCTTCTGCTCGTCGAGGCGGTCGATTTCCTTGTTCTGCTCCTTGACCTTGTCGATCTCGGTCTGCAGGTAAGCATTGCGGTCATTCTGCCCGCTGACCTGCATGTCGTAGTAGAACCAGATCAACAGCGACAGCAGCAGGCCACCCAGGGCGGCCATGCCCAGCATGATGCCGAACTCGCGCTGGCGCTGCTTGCGCCGTTCGGCGCGCCAGGGCAATAGATTGATGCGTGCCATCAGTCAAAGCTCCTCAGCGCCAGACCGGTCGCGATCATCAGCGCGGGGGCATCCTGGGCCAGCGCGTGCGCCTGCACCTTCGGCCCCAGGGTCATCTGTGCCAGCGGGTTGGCGACCACGGTCGGTACGCCCAGCTGTTCCTCGACCATCTCCGGCAGGCCTGCAAGGGCAGCACAGCCGCCAGCCAACACGATGTGATCGACGCGGTTGAACTCGCTGCCGGCGTAGAAGAACTGCAGCAGGCGGCTGATCTGCTGGACCGTGGCTTCCTTGAACGGYTCCAGCACTTCCATCTCGTAGCTTTCCGGCARCCCGCCCTGGCGCTTGGCCAGACCGGCTTCCTCGTAGCTCAGGCCATAGCGGCGCATGATCTCGTCGGTCAGCTGCTTGCCGCCGAACACCTGTTCGCGGCTGTACAGGCTACGGCCACCACGCAGCACGTTGAGGGTGGTCATGGTGGCGCCGATATCGACCAGCGCAACCACGCCCTCGGCCGACACCGGCAGCTCGCTGGCCACCAGGGCGAAGGCGTTCTCGACCGCGAAGGCCTCCACGTCCATCACCTTGGCCTGCAGGCCGCCCAGTTCCAGTGCGGACTGGCGCAGCTCGACGTTTTCCGAACGCGAGGCCGCCAGCAGCACCTGGACCATTTCCGGGTTGTTCGGGATCGCCCCRATCACCTCGAAGTCCAGGTTCACTTCCTCGATCGGGTACGGAATGTAGTTGACCGCTTCCAGCTCGATCTGGGCTTCCATGTCGTTCTCGTCCAGGTCGGCCGGCATCGGGATCACCTTGGTGATCACCGCCGAACCGGCCACGGCCGCAGCGGCCAGCTTGGCCTTGCTGCCGGAACGGTTCATCGCCCGGCGGATGGCCTCTCCCACGGCCTCCACTTCGACGATGTTCTTCTCCACCACCGCATTCGGCGGCAGCGGTTCCACGGCATAATGTTCCACACGGAAACGGTTGCCGCTGCGGGAAAGCTGCAACAGCTTTACCGCAGTCGAACTGATGTCGACGCCAATGAGCGGCGACTGACTTTTTGGGATGAGCCCCACGGTTTCTCCCCTGCCGACGGGCACTTGGACGCAAGAGCTGCGTCCGCGCATTAATAACGTATTCTTAGCAAATGGCAACCGCCCTGCTGTGACATCCCTCACAGGATGAACACGCAGCCCCTGGCGTCCCCTTGCACTCCCCAGTGCCGGCCCCAGCCGCCACCTTGCGTAATCTATACTCTGCGACCACGAAATTCGCAATCGGAATCTGACACCGATGACCCGTCTCCGCCGCTGGCTGCGCTGGATCTTTCTTGTTGTCCTGGTCCTGGCGCTGGTCGGAGCGGCCGCCGTTGGCGGCCTGTACTACGCCGTTTCTTCCAAGCTTCCCGACGTGCAGACCCTGCGCGACGTGGAAATGCAGGAGCCGATGTACGTCTACGCTGCCGACGGCAAGCTGATGGCGGTATTCGGTGAGACCCGGCGTACCCCCATCACCATGAAGGACGTGCCGGAGAAGCTGAAACAGGCGTTCCTGGCCACCGAGGATGCCCGTTTCTACGAGCACGGCGGCGTGGACTACAAGGGCATCGGTCGCGCGGTGTGGCTGCTGGCCACCACCAACGACAAGCGCGTGCCCGGTGGCTCCACCATCACCCAGCAGGTGGCCCGCCAGTTCTTCCTCAGCTCCGAGTACAGCTATACCCGCAAGCTGGCCGAGATCCTGCTGGCGCGCAAGATCGAGTCCGAGCTGAGCAAGGACGAGATCTTCGAGCTGTACCTGAACAAGAGTTTCTTCGGCAACCGCGCCTACGGCGTGGCCGCCGCCGCCGAGTTCTACTACGGCAAGAAGCTGGGCGAGCTGGACCTGGACGAGATGGCCTCGCTGGCCGGCATCCCCAAGTTCCCGTCCTCGGGCAACCCGATCTCCAACCCGGAGCGCGCCCGCCAGCGTCGTGACAACTATGTGCTGCAGCGCATGGCCGACCTGAAGTTCGTCAGCCAGGCCGAGGCCGATGCGGCCAAGGCCGTGCCGATGCACGCCACCGCCCACGAGCCGCCGGTGCAGGTCGATGCCCCGTACGTGGCCGAGCTGGTGCGCCAGGAAATAATCGCCCGCTTTGGCGGCGACGTGGTCAACAAGGGCTACCACGTCACCACCACCATCGATTCGACCCTGCAGACCGCCGCCAACCTGTCGGTGCGCGACGGCCTGCTGCTGTACGACCATCGCCACGGCTGGCACGGCGTGGAGAAGCAGGTACAGCTGGGCGCCGGCGACGACGCCGCGGCCCTGGCCGAGCACCTGCGCGGCATGTTCGGCCAGGCCGGCCTGCTGCCGGCGATCGTCGCCAGCACCGGCGCCGACGGCAGTGCCACCGTGGTGCTGGCCAACCGCAGCGAGATCGTGCTGCCGGCCGGTGCCGCCAAGTGGACCAACAAGAGCCCGGCCAAGCTGGTGCAGCGCGGCGACATCGTGCGCGTGCGCGCTGGTGCCAAGGAGGGCGAATGGCTGCTCGACCAGCTCCCGCGCGGCCAGTCCGCCCTGGTTTCGCTGGACGCCCACAGCGGCGCCCTGAAGGCGCTGGTCGGTGGCTTCAGCTTCTCCGGCAACAAGTTCAACCGTGCCACCCAGGCCCGTCGCCAGCCCGGCTCGAGCTTCAAGCCGTTCGTCTACGCGGCCGCCTTCGACAAGGGCTACAACCCGGCCTCGATCGTGCTCGACGCCCCGGTCGTGTTCCGCGACCGCCGCGGCAAGACCTGGGCACCGCAGAACGACGGCGGCGGCTTCCGCGGCCCGATGCGCCTGCGTGAAGCGCTGGTGCAGTCACGCAACCTGGTCTCGGTGCGCCTGCTTGATGGCATGGGCGTGGACTACGCGCGCAAGTACATCAGCCAGTTCGGCTTTGCCGAATCCGAGCTGCCGCCGAACCTGTCGATGTCGCTGGGTACCGCCTCGCTGACCCCGCTGTCGGTGGCCCGCGGCTACGCCGTGTTCGCCAACGGCGGCTCACGCGTGGACACCTGGCTGATCGACCAGGTCAACGACCGCGATGGCAACCTGGTGTTCAAGGAAAACCCGGCGATGGCCTGCCSCGACTGCGCCGGCAGCAGCGACCAGCCGGTGARCCAGGTCGTGGACGGCTTCAACTTCGGCGCCCCGGCACCCAAGGTCGATGCCACCGCCGCTGCCAAGCCGGAAGCCAAGACCGAAACGCCGGCCGCACCCGCCAACCCGGACGCGCGTACCGCACCGCGTGCGATCGACGCCCGCACCGCCTACCAGCTGGTGTCGATGATGCGCGACGTGGTCCAGCGCGGCACCGGCGCGCAGGCCAAGGTACTTGGCCGCGAAGACGTGGGCGGCAAGACCGGCTCCACCAATGATCACCGTGACGCCTGGTTCTCCGGCTTCGGCGGCCCGTACGTGACCACCGTGTGGGTGGGCCGCGACGACTTCCGCTCGCTGGGCTACCGCGAATACGGTGGCAAGGCCGCCCTGCCGATCTGGATCGACTACATGCGCACCGCGCTGAAGGACACCCCGATCGCACAGAACGAACCGCCGAGCGGCATGGTCCAGGCCACCCTCAACGGTGCGGTGGAGTGGGTGAAGGTGGAAGACATGGATCGCCTGACCGACTACGACCTCAACCTGCAGAGCACCCCGCAGGCTGACGCGGCCGCGTTCGATATCTTCTGAAGCCAGGCGGGGTGGGTGCCAACCGTTGGTTGGCACCATGGCCCGACGTTGCCTTGGTAGTCGCCAACCTTGGTTGGCGCCGATGCATTCGCCGGGCATGGCCCGGCGCTACCCCGCTAGATGCCAACCTTGGTTGGCGCCGATGCATCCGCCGGGCATGGCCCGGCGCTACCATGCCGCACCCGTCGGGCGCCCTCTCCCGGTAGCGCCGGGCCATGCCCGGCGAGCGTAGCGGCACCTGTGCGAAATACCCACGCAGATGTCACACGCCTGCGCTAGTCTGTGGCCAGGTCGCAACAGGGAGTCATCGCATGCACCGCGCTCACCAGCATGCTGCCAGCCAGACCCGCGAACGGCGTCATCGCCTCGCCCACGAAGCCGCCCGGCTGATGGCCGAAGGCGGAATCCGCGACTTCCACCAGGCCAAACTCAAGGCTGCCAGCCGCCTTGGCATCCACGACGATGCTTCCCTGCCCCGCAACGTCGAGATCGAACAGGCCCTGCGCGAGTACCAGCGGCTGTTCTCCGGCCCGCAGCACGGCAGCGAACTACAGCGGCGGCGCGAGTCCGCGTTGCGGGCGCTGGAGTTCCTGCACGGGTTTTCGCCGCGCCTGGCCGGACCGGTGCTGGACGGCACCGCCGATGCCAACAGCCCCGTGCAATTGCACCTGCACAGTGACGACCCGGAGGCCGTGCATCGCTTCCTGGACGAACATCGCATCCCCGCCGAATCGCGTACGCGGCGCCTGCGGATGGACCGTGAGCGCAACCTGGATGTGCCGGTGTGGGTGTTCAGTGCCGAAGACCTGACCTTCGACCTGGCCGTCCTGCCCTACGATGCGTTGCGCCAGGCCCCGCTGTCGCCGGTGGACGAGAAACCCATGCGGCGGGCCTCGGCCACGCAGTTGCGGCAGCTGCTGGCCGAGATGGAAATCACCGCCTACATCGGCGGTTGATCCTGGTAGAGCCGGGCCTGTGCCCGGCTCTGCGCCAAGAGCAGCCGAGCATGGCCCGGCGCTACTGGAAGATCAGCTGTTCCTGGGCAGGGGTTGCCAATCGTGCCAGCCACGGCACCGCCGCACGGTACGGGTACTCGGCCATCATGCGCGCATGCATCTTCTGCAGGTCATGCAGGTTCCAGGCATGCGAATACACATCCTGGAAGTCATCCGCCCAACCACTGCGCACGCGCGTGCGTTCGCCATCAAGGTTCGGCACCAGGTACCACGGCACCTGCAGGATCTCGGCGAGCGCCTTGTTGCGTACCGCACTCTCGTGCCCCGACCGCTGCAGCTGTTCGATGCGGAAACTCACGCGGCGGCAAGGAAACGGCATGCAGGCACCGGTAGCGTTGATGTAGTCGGCGATGTCGGCGTACATGTCCGCCTGCAGCTTCATCGCCACCGGATCCTGCAGGGTCTGCCGGACCCGCAGCGTTCGCTGGGTGCTGCCGCGGATCTCCGCAGCACTGTAGAAGGGATCACCCGGCGTGGTGCCGCCGTGGCGCACCAGCACGATGCGGTGGATCGCTTCGTCGGTCAGCACCTCCACCCGCACGGCTGCGGCCTCCGGATGGATGCGCGGCTGCGGCACGTTCACCACGCGCCAGAACCCCCACACCATCAACCCCATGCAGACCATCAGCACCAGGCAGGCCAGCGTCCACGTATCCATGTCGTGGGTGAAGTAGCGGATGCGGGCGCGCCACAGGTAGTAGCGCCGATAGGTCATGAAGCGGCTCATGAAGCGATACATTGCAACCTCCTCTGCAATGGCCCCGGCGCGGCGGGGCTCGTTACGCGCACCACACCGGGGCGCCATGGCTTACCAGCCGATGCCCACACCCACGCCCATGCTGCGTTCACCGCTGTTGGTGAAGGCACCATTGAGGCTGAAGGTGGCTGAGCCCTTGTCGTTGAGCACGCGCTGGTAACCCACCGCCATGGCCGACTCGCCCTCGGCGTAGCCCACACCCGCGCCAAGGCGGTTGTAGGTGGCCAGGCCAGCGGTGTTCATGGCCATGGCCGTCTGCGCACTGCTCATCGCCGCCATGCGGTTGAAGCGCTTGTCCATCTTGTCCAGGCGGCGCTCGAAGTTGCTGATCGCACCATCGGTGTACTCGTTGGCGCGGGCCAGCATCTTTTCCAGCTCGGCGGTATCAACCTGCGGCGTGGGCGCGGGCGAGTCATCCTTTTTCGCCTTCGGCTGCGATGCAGGCGAAGCGCCCTCGCCTGCCGAAGCGACCTGCGGCGAACCGCTGGCTTCCGGGCTTGGCATGATCTCTTCGGTCGGCGCCGCCGATGCCGTGGCCATTGCACGCGCCTGCGGCTGGCCGTCCACGCGCTGCTCCAGGCCATCGATGCGACCGTTGAGCTGCTGCTGCGCGGCATGCAACTGGCCACCGTTGACCGCCTCGCGGCTGCCGGCGGCGATCAAGCCGTTGGCGACGTTGGAGATGACCATGCCGTTGGCACCCGCCAGGGTGAGCTGGGCGGTGCCGTCGCTGCGGACGGACGGAGATTCCTGGAACACCGAGCGGAGCTGGGTTTCCACGTGGTCGACACGAGACCCGGTGGTGACTACGGCCGAGTCGAGCGTGGCGAGGGCTTCATTGATGGTGTTCTGCTGCTGGCCCTGGACGTTGAAGCCGGGGCTTGTGACGTTGCCGTTGGCGTCTATGTTGCCGCCGAGGGCAGACAGTGCGCCACGGAGCTGGCCGATGGTGGCGGCGTCGTTGGCGTTGCGGCCGTTGGCTACGTTGACGAGGCGGCGCTGGTATCTGCTATTTCCGAAGGATGCCGTGTCTGCCTCTGTGGCAACGGATCCCATGCCAATGGCGGCGGACCTGACCGCACCGACTTCTGTTCTAGTGACTGCGCCTAGCGCCACGCTATCAGAACCAGCCGTACGTGACCCTACACCGAGAGCGAATGCGCTATCTGCTCCCTGTTCGACCAAGGCCCCTCTCCCCAGAGCAACGGAATTCTTGCCCAAAGCAATCGCAAAAGCGCCAACGGCTGTTCCACCCTCACCTCCATCCTTAGGTGTGGCTTGCGCGGATTCACCAATCGCAACACCAAACGATCCAGCCTTGGCGTCCTCACTCAAATCGTCCCGACCGATTTTGAAGAATCGATGAGTCGATTCAACGCTCGCGATTCGCTGATTAGTCACATACAGCTGACTGCCGTTAACTGCATCAGTACTGAAGGCAGATGAGATATCCCCCGAATCAATCCCAGTCAATCGCGATCCAGCGAAATCAATCGGCCCTCCTCGTTCATCAAGTGCTTGCTGAAGAACATACCTCACGCCTTTATCTGACATGCCCTTCATACGCTCGATCTCATCTCCGTTCCTAGCGATTTCCTGCTTGGCTGCGTACAGCTGACTGCCAGTCACCGCATCACGACTATCCGCATCAATACGCCCATCGACGAGATTCGACAGAATCATGCCCTGCGCACCAGCCAGGTTCAGTTGGCCGATTCCATCTGCGCTCGTTGACGGCGACTGTTGGAATGTCGCGCGCAGCTGGCCTTCGACGCCATCTACGCGACTATCGGCCCTGAGCACTGCACCATCGAGAATAGCCAAGGCGTCACCTACATTGCTCTGCGTACCACCCTGTACGTTGTAGACGGGCGCTATCACGCCACCTTGGCTGCTCAACCTCGCACCACCTCCTAAAGTGGAGAGGGATTCAGACAACTGGACGATGGCGACAGCTTCGGCATCGCCGAGTCCTCGAGAAACGCCGGTCAACCTTCGACGGATGCTGTCATTTCCAAAAGAAACGGTGTCAGGTTCTGATGCAATTGAGCCATAGCCAACTGCGACACTATTGTTTGCTCCCGCCTGCACCTGACTTTCCGCGCCCAGTGCTACCCCTCGGTTCGCGTTGACGGATGTGCCAACGCCCAATGCAAAGCCACCTTCTGCACTTCCAGCAACGTACGCTGCGCGACCTATGGCGATGGAGTTCTTTCCCACCGCGCGAGAAAATGCCCCTATCGCGACTCCACCTTCACCACCGACGGTTGCTTCAGCCGAATCACCGATTGCAACTGCCCCCACTCCTGCGGCCGATGCTCGTTGGCTGCCACCTATACCGATTGATACGAACTTTCCCACGCTCTCAAGCGCCAGGATTCTCTCGTTGGCCGCAAACAACTGCCCACCATTCACCGCATCGGTACTGGACGCAGAGCTGATATCCCCCGCTGCCACACCCCGCACCTTGCCGCCGTCCAGATCAATGGAGCCGTCAGCTGCGTAGCGGACCACACCCTCCAGATCGGGATCGAAGTTGTCGAACTCGGTACGCAGGGCATCCAGATCGCGCCGGTTGTCGGCGATACCCGTCTGGTGCCCAGAAATCTGCGAGGCATGACTGGTCAGCAGGGACTGATTTGCAGTGACTTTCTCGTCAACGGCAAACAGCTGCTTGCCCGTTACTGCATCCGTGCTGGTGTTGCTCAACGCGGCATCCGCCACGTTTACCAATTTGCGCTTCAGCGTCGCGTTGCCAACAGAGACCTGGCTGGTGCCGGTCGTCACGGACTTCTCGCCCAAGGCCACCGCATTGTCGTGCAATGCCTTCGCGTTTCCACCGAGGGCGACAGCATAGTGGGCCGTCACACTGGAAGCGCTGCCTACAGCGATTGCATTGGTGCCTACGGCATTGGCCGTGTTGCCCAGAGCGATTGCTGCCACGCCATTGCCCTTGGCAGCATTACCCATCGCCATGGCCAGGTTTCCGGTCGCGGTTGCTTTGTTCGCCTCGCTCACCTCAGCCGCTGTGGCAAGTAGATTGTTCGTGGCCCGGGCTCTGCGCAAGGCCTCTTGCGCAGCGGCTTGCGCTGCAGCCAGGTCCTGATTGGTGGCATGCAACTGGTTGCCGGTGATCGCGTCGGTACTGCCCGCCGCGATCACGCCATCGGCCAGGTACTGGATCTTTCGCCTGTTGGAGGAATTTCCGACCGAGATGGTATTGGCGCCTGCTGTTACCGAACCGGCCCCCAGGGCTACGGCATTGGCGTGCGTGGCACTGGCGCGATCTCCCAGAGCTACCGCACTGGCGCTGCCTGCCTTGGCGAGGTTCCCGACAGCAGTGGAATACGTTCCGCTGGCAGCCGACTCACGTCCCAGTGCGGTGGCCTGAGTGGCCGTCGCCTGTGCAGAGAATCCAAACGCGCTGGCGTGGGTACCTTGCGCCTTGGCCTGTGTGCCCGCAGCGAATGCGCCGGTGCCACTGGCAACTGCCTTGTTGGCGTTGGACATGGCCGTGCCCACTGCTGTGATATAGCCACTGGACGTCGCTGTGCCCAGAGCATTTTCGGCGATGGTTTTGGCGGTCGTCGCGTTGGACGTCGCGGTCGCCACCAATGCGTTGGTAGCGTGCAACTGGTTGCCGGTGATCGCGTCGGTACTGCCCGCCGCAATCACGCCATCGGCCAGGTACTGGATCTTCCGCCTGTTGGAGGAACTTCCGACCGAGACGCTGTTGGCTCCAGAGGTGACCGAGTTGCTGCCGAGTGCAACCGAATTCCCATGCGTCGCGATTGCCCCGCGACCAAGGGCCACCGTACCGTTGGTGCTTGTCTTGGCCTGATAGCCGATGGCAACCCCATCATGCGTGGAACTGGCACTGCCGCCCAAGGCGACGGCACCCGTCCAGCCGCTGCTGCCAGCGAAGGCACCTGCGCCAATGGCAATACGCGCTACTCCGGACCCGGGTGCCGTGCGCGCGCCGCCGCCCAATGCGAGTGTATCTTCACCGTCAGCCGTTGCCTCAACACCTATCGCAAGCGCACGGCTGCCGATTGCCTTGGCGGCATTGGCACTGGATGGCGCAGTCCCCGTCGCCAGCAACGTCTGACTCTGGCGTACGCTGGCCAGCGCCTGCTGCGTAGCATGCAACTGCCTGCCGGTCACGACCTCGCTGCTGTTTGCGTCGACCGCACCATCGGCGACATAGACAATCTTGCGTCGCGTTCCGCCATTTCCGACCGATACCTGATTGTCACCATAGTCATTGGAATCCGCCCCAAGCACGATGGAATTGCGCCCGGCCGCGAGCGCGCCGCTCCCCAGCGCAATCGCGTTGTAGCCGTAGGATTTTGCATCGTTACCCACCGCGACGCTGCCAATCTCCCAGGCAACGGCCTGATGCCCCAGCGCAGTCGCATGTTGCCCGTTGGCATTGGCTTGGTAGCCAAGTGCCACGCCGTAGTTGTTGGAGTGTGCCCATACGCCGACCGCGACTGCCCTGTTGAGAGCACCAGCATACGAACCGAGCTGGACGAAGTCGCTGTAGGCCAGCGGAAGCGCGTTCGCGCGGGAGAACGCTCGCCCGCTGGGAGCGGTGGCGGCATCCTCGTGCACAAGCATGGCGCTTGCGTTGAACGGGCCAAAGGCAGCGTACAGGGCGTCTTCCATCCACTCATCAGCGCCTGTTTCGAGATGGCCCGCTGTGGCTGCCATGACCGATGCCGGCAGCATGGCCAGCACCAGCGCCAGTCCGGGACCACGCGATGTGTGCCTGCGCGTGCCGCGCGCTGCCACCAGTTCGCTTGCAACCACCCAGCATTGGCGGGCGGCGGACCAGAGCCGTCGATAGATCTTGTTCATGGGATTCTCCTTAACAAACGGAACAGAAGGAACCGCTGTGGCACCAAGCCACAGCGGCGAGATGCACTCAGAGCGCGACGTTGTGCACGTGCTCGCGATAGCCATCGCGGGTCAGCCGGTAGCGCAKCTGCAGCGTGTGKCCCGGCTGCAGGGCAAATGGCAGTTCCAGCGCGCTGCCGGGATACAGGCTGCGCGAGACGTCATGTGCGGTGCAGCGCGCGCCATCGCAGTCAGCGATGCTGGTGATGCCCACGCGTACCGTGCCGGTGTTGCGCAGTTGGCTTCCCTCCACCTGCACGTCCATCGTCGATTGCGCGGGCAGCACATTGACCAGCGCGCCCCAGACCAGGCTGACGCCGACATTGGCCTGGGCCTTCTCACCCTCGCCTGCCGGGTCCGCACGTTCGGGGCCGCGCACGCCCTCGAAGTACACGCGGTATGCCGTTTCCTTTTCGACCGGCTGCAGCGGAATCACACGGATCAGCCGGTTGCCGCCACCGGCGAGGGCGAACTTTCCCGGCGTGATGGCGATGGCGGCCTCATTCGGCTCCACCTCAACCTCCTGTTCACCTGCCCCCGCCGGGTCGACGATGCGCTTGATAGATGCCTGCACGTACTGCGGTTGGGTGGACTGCGAGTAGATGCGTATCTGTGCGCCTTTCTTCGCGTCCACCGACGTACGCATGGGGTGCACGGTGAGATTGGCATGGGCAGGCAACGCCATCAGCAGCGACAGCGGCAGCAGGCAGCGGACTAGGGGTTTCATCGGGGACTCCATGTGGGGTTCAGGGCGTGACGGTGGGAACACGCAGTTCCACCCTGAGATCGCCGCTGTAGTAGCCGGGGCGCTTGGTGCTGACCGGCACGCGCGGTGTTTCCAGCGTCAATGGTGTAGGCACGCAGAACACCGGCTGCGTCATGCCGGGCAGCAACACCAGCCGCAGTCGTGCGGTATCGATGCCGTGCAGCAACTGCTCGACGCCGTTGCGCATGGGCACTGCACTGCCGTTGTGATCCAGGGTGACGGTGTAGTCCACGCGCTGGGTGGCATCACTGCCGCCATCGACGTGCCATACCGAGTAGCCCGAGGGCCCGGGAGGTTGCGCGCCGCTGTCACGCACGGTGACGCCGAGGTAGCTGCTCTGCGAGCCAAGTCCGTCGTACAGGCACATGTCGAGCTGGGTACGCCCGCCGATGGTCTGCGCGATCGGGTCGTACTGCAGGTTCAGGCCAACGTGAGGGTTGACCTGGTCGAAAAGCGGGAAGTAGATGGAGACCGCGTTGTGATCGGTGATGGTGAAGTCGAAGGAGAACGAGTAGTCCGCAAGGTGCTGGTGGGGCGGCATTCGTAGCGTCAGGTCCAATACGGCCGACCAGTGACCCGCTACAAGCTGGCTCAACTGACCGGAAGTCAGCTTCATCTCGACGGATGTGCCCACGCGATCAATACCCGCGCACGAGCCTGTGGTGGAAGACCAGACTGGCCGGAGCGGCCCGGACCAGTAGTCAAAGCTGCAGGCGAACGTAGCGTCGATACGACGGATGGCAGCGGTGACTTCCACATCCACCTCCATACCGCTGCGACTTTCCGTGAACCTCAGTGGGATTGTGCTAACGGCCCCTCTACTATCCTCCAAGGTGTCATTAGTCGGGCACTTTCCGCGTTCCGAGCTGGAGTTCGAGCTGCACGTCATGAACATATGACCGTAGCCCAGCGTGCCCTGCTCCTCGTATCCAAATACAGTTTTGGATGGCCACAACTCGATATCTCCCGGCATCGCAGAGCGATCCCAACTCATCACGATGTCGCGGTGCTCGCTCGACGGATGCGTCTCCGGCGGCTGTTGCGCCATCGCTCGCGGCACCAACACCACCAGCCCACACAACACCGCCATCACCCACCACAACCGACGGCTCACTTCGCACCTCCCGCTGCTGCGGTCTGTGGCGTGGAGGCGATCAGCGCCTGCTCCTGCAGCAGCCGCGTCACCCGTGCCTGGTGGCGGATGTCGGCCGGCAGCTGGGCCACGGCCAGCGGCTCGCACTGCACGGCGCCTACCAGCATCACCACGCTGCGGCGCTCGCGCACCTGCAGCGGGCAGTGCAGCAACCGGTCGTCCTGCAGCAGGTACAGGGTCTTCTCGCGTCGTGGGAAGTCGGCCACGAAACCTCCATTGCTGCCGGTGCCRGGCACCGGYGCRTTGAGRATGCGGGCACCGCGCAGCGGTGCGCCGGCGATGTCCTGGGCGTTGCCGATGAAGGTGTAGGTCACYTCRATCGGCACCGGCATSYGCACCAGCCGGCCTGGTGGCAGGAACAACGGACGCGCGCCGCCCACACCGCTCACGCGCACGGCGGCGATGCTGTCCAGGGCGCTGGCGTCCTGCACTTCAGCGCGGTGCGACTGGTAGGCGGAAATCGGCAGCAGCCGGCGCTCGCCCAGCTTCAGTCGCTGTCGACGCAGCCCGCCCACCTGCAGCTCGGCGGCAACACCGCTCAGGTCCAGGTCGTCGGTGTCATCCACCTGCACTGCCAGCCCCGCGGCGGCGCCAACGCCAGCGCCCCAGTACACGCCGCGCTTGCCGATGGCCAGGCCGGAACTGTGCGTGGCGCTGTACGCCACTTCGTTGCCACCCTGGTGCTGGTAGCGCGACACCGTGGCACCGGTCTGGCCGATGCGGTTCTGCAGCTGGGTACTCAGCGTGGCGCTGTAGCGCTCGTTGTTGTTGCCGCGCAGTTCGCCCGATACCTCGCGGTACTGATCCTCGTATTCCTGGCGCAGCGTCTTCCCGGCGCTGTAGTTGATGTCCGGCCGCGCATGCTGTGGTTGCCGCACGTCCACGCCATAGCGTCGCTGCGAACTGCCGCGGTCATCGTGCTGCAGGCGGTTGAGGCTGAAATTGAGGTAGATGCCGCGGTCACGTCCATCGCGCAGTCCACCGCCGCTGGTCTGCTGCCACACGCCGATGCGGCTGGAGACACTGAACTCGCCCCAGCGCTGGCTGCGGCTGTAGCTGGCCTGCCAGGTGCGGCTGAGCTGCGGTATGCGCGTGGGCTGTGGCATCCACGGCGGCAGCAGCGGGTCAAGCCCGGCCAGCGGATCATCATCCAGCCCCGGCCGCACGGTGCCTGCACGCCAGGTCTGGCGGCGCGTATAGGCCACGTAGGCGTTGCCGCCGGCCACCGGCAGCGCCATCGAGGCGCTGAGCGAATCGGCGCAGCCGAGCCGGTCGCGGGCGTCATCCTCGAACTGGCAGGCACGGCCGCGCATGCGCTGGTGGTACACATTCCACGAAGCACGGCGACGGTAGGAAAGCTGATGCTGCTGGCCACGGCTGCCATCGCTGCCGTGCATGCCACTGAAGGTGGCGCGGACCTCCTGGGTCGCAAACACATGGCGCAGGTCCACCCGCAGTTCGCCGTAGCTGAAACCGCCCAGATCGGCGATGCCAGCGGTCATGGCCACGTTGCGCCCCATCGGCACGCGCAGGCCGCCCATGGCCGCCAGTTCGTCGTCGAAGCGGTCGCTGCGGCGCTCGTTGCGGCGGCCCCCCTGCAGAAACCACTGCACGCTGCTGTCGGTCCAGTCACCGCCCTTGTCGAACGGCGCGTCCTCGTTGCGTACCAGCACGCCGTCTTCGTAGATGCGCAGGCTGACGGTGTAGTTGCCCATGGGGAACCGGCGCGTATCGAGCTGGTTGATGCCTGCCTGCAGGTAGAAGGTCTGCAACAGGCGCTCGCCATCGAACGCATCCACACGCGCATCGCGCGCCAGCAGCACGGTGAGGGGCGTGGCCTGCACGGCGGCGGCGGAGTCCACGTAGGCCTGCGTGGTGCCCAGCCGCAGGCCCTGGAAGCGATCCATCGGCAGCATGCTGAAACTGAAGGTGCCGCCCTGCGGGCTGCTCAGGTTGCGGCGGTCCATGCGCCCGGCCTGCAGGTAGTGCTGCTGGCCCAGGTCATGGCGGTAGTAGGCGTTGTCTAGCTGGAAACGGCGGCTGGCAAGACCGCCGCGGTAGTGCTGCTGGCTGAAGGTCCAGTCGGCGGACAGGTGCCCGCGCTGGAACACGCCCAGTGCACCCATGCCCTGCGCGGCCAGCGCCTGGTAGCCCCGGCCACCGCTGACATTGAAGGTGTGCTGGTGCAGGAAGGCGTTCTCGGCATTGGCGCTGACCTGGTGGTAGCGCTCGGCAGCCGGCTCGCCGGGGATCCATTGGCGGGCGACAAACAGGCGCACTGCGCCCTCGCCTTCGTCATACAGCGCGCGCACGGCAGTGGGCTCCTGGGGAGGATCGATGTACCCGCAACCGGCACTGGCACCGCCGTAACGGCATGCCAGGTGGCTGTTGCGCGGCAGCGGCTGCGACAAGGCCGGCAGCAGCGCAGCCTGCGCTTCGGCGGACAGCTGCAATGCCTGCAGCGCCTCGGCCGGGGTTTCCAGCTGCACGTGTTCCAGGGTCACGCGCACCGGCACCAGCCCGGTCGAACGACCGAACAGACGGATCTCCAGTTGTTCGGTCTGGCCTTCGACCAGATCCTCGAAACCGGCGGGAACGCCGCGCGCCGCGACCAGGGGTGTGGCCAGCGACAGGGCGAGCGCGACCGCCAGCCGGGTGACGGCGGGTGCGGGAGCATTCATGGGGATTACCGGAAGCAGCCGGCCCGGCAAGCGGGCCGGCGCGGGTGCCTTACGGGCTGGTGGTCTTCTGCTGCATGGCGATGGTGACGATGCCTTCGTAGCTGCCGCCGCGGGCGATCGGCGCCTGGACGGTCTGTGCAATACGCAGCGCCAGCGGGATCGATGCGCCCGGCAGTGCGCCGTCGAACAGGTCGGTTGCGGAGAAGTCCTGCGCCGCCACGGTCAGCGCCCTGCCATTGAGGCTGACGGTCAGCGGCACCGGCGCGCCGCCACCATCGGTGTTGAGCAGCTGCGGGGTGCTGCCAACACGCACTTCGATGTCCTTGCTTTCATCGTTGGAGTAGATGCGCACCTGCTGCGACCAGGGCACCAGGCCGCTGACCGGGTTGTGGACCATGTTGACCACCGAATCCAGCGCAGTGCCATCGGCCTTGAGCAGGGCCAGGGTCGGATCGACGTTGGCCCAGACCTTGATGTCGGCATCGAATGCATTGGCGGACAGCGAAACGGTAGCCAGCGCTGCAGCGAGCGCGGCCTTCTTCAGGATGGAGTTCATGGTGTCTCTCTCGGACGGTGGGATATGAGGCCTCCAGTGCGGAGGCATCACCCGCCTGCGTGGGGGCGGGCGACGGAGAGAATGGTAGGTACGCCTACCCTGCGACGGCCATTCAACCATTCCTAAATAGCTGAACGTTAAGGAAATTCTTTGAAGGCGTTCAATGTTTGAGGGTTATGCAAATTTCCTCACCCGGTCTTTGCAACAAACCTCATTGCGAGACATGCACTTTGCAGAGTCGAGCCATGATCGACGCACGGGTGCTCGTGCTGAACACTGGTGGCCAATCCTGGCCACCAGCGTGCCTTGCAGCACCACAGGCTGGTCGTCACGCTGGTCGCGGATGTGATGATCCGAAAGATGTGGAAACGACATCCCGTGTCAGAAACCATTCATCCCGAACCCGACGCCTCTTTCAGGAACGATTCCATGGCCGCCACCAGAGCCAGCGGCGTCTCGTTCATCAGGTAGTGCCCGGCATCCTGCAGGACCTCCATCGTGGCCTGCCGGTAGCGGCGCAGATAGGTGCGCTCCATCAGTGCGCGGTTGAAGGTGGGATCGTGCCCGCCCACCAGCACCTTCAACCGATGCTTGCCGACGATCTCATTGCTGAAATCGGTATCCGCCCATGCTGGAAGATAGGCAGCAAATGCTGCAGGTGAAGCGTGTGCCGCCGAATACGCGGCCTTCCAGTCGAGCCATTGCGCTGGCAGCCGCCCGCCGGTACTGCGATCGATGATGGTCCGACGCACGCCTACGTCCCCCGCTGCCGCTTCAAGCAGGCTTCGCGTCGCGGCGTCGTGGGCAATGCCGCCGCAGGGCACCGGCGCAATGGCCACCATGCCGTGTACCCGATCCGGCGCAAGCACCGCCATGCATTCAATGGCCATGCCGCCCATCGAATGACCCGCCACGCTGAAGCGTTCGTGGCCCAGGACGGCCATCAGATCCAATGCATCGGATGCAATCTCGCCGATGGTATAGGCCCCGCGTGCACCGCGCATGCCGCCGTAGCCCCGGCAGTCCATGAAGATGTAGCTGAAGTCGTCGCGCGACAGCCATGGCTCGATGGGCTCGAACGCGTGCGCGTCGCCGAACCAGCCGTGCAGCACCAGGACAGCATGGGGTCCGTGTCCCACGCGATGGAAAGTATTGGTCATGTGGTTCCATTACAGCTGAGGGGAGCATTGATGCTAGGCAGCGCGGATCCGGCCCACCGTCGATGACGGGTCAATCGCTATAGAATCCGGGCCATGCGCAATTCGCTGCTTGATCCCTACGAAGACCTGCCACGCGATGTCGTGGTCACCTCGAACGACTACGCCGCCGAATTTGCGTTTCCCCGCCATGCCCACCGGCGCGGGCAGTTCGCATTCGCCGCGCGCGGCACCATCAGTGTGGCCACGCCGCAGGGGCGATGGCTGGTTCCCCCACGGCGCGCCTGCTGGGTGCCTGCAGGCCTGGCGCATGAGATGACCATGCGCGGGCCAGTGACGATGCTCAACGCCTTTCTCTCCGCCGAGGCGGCCGACGCAGTGGCGCTGCCGGAGCACTGCCGGGTGTACGCGGTCTCTGCGCTGTTGCAGCAGCTGCTGGAGGCGGCGGTGGACCTGCCCCCGCTGTACGACGAGGACGGGCGCGCAGGCAAACTGATGCAGCTGCTGGTGGCGGAAATCGCATCGATGCCGACACTTTCCCTGCATGCACCGCTGCCCGCCGATGCACGCCTCGCACGTGTCTGCCGCGCATTGCTCGACAGTCCTTCGCTGGCAGTCCGCCTCGATGACGTTGCCGCCGAAGCAGGCATGAGCCGGCGCACGTTCACGCGCCTGTTCCGCGCCGATACCGGGGTGGGTTTTGCCGAGTGGCGGCAGCAGGTGTGCCTGCTGGTGGCCATCGAGCGGCTGGGACAGGGCCAGGCGGTGACGCGTGTGGCATTGGACCTGGGCTATGCAAGCCCGAGCGCGTTTTCTGCTGCCTTCCGGCGTGTGCTGGGATGTTCGCCGAGCCGGTACGCAGAAGCGTAGTACTCGGCCGATGCTTGGTTGTCATGCGCGCTGCGCGCGTGGGTCGAGCGTCGCTCGACGCTGTAAATGTCCATGCGCGACTGGATGGCATCAGGCCGCCTCGCGGCGGCCTGATGGATCTCACTCAACGACACGATCTCAGAAGAAGATCGCGTACAGGATCAACAGCGGAATCGGCACGCCCAAGAACCAGAGCAGAAGCGTTTTCATGGCAGGTCTCCTTGCATCAGATGCGGGTTACAGGTCGCGGCGACGGCCGCCCCAGGTGGCGCTGAGGCTGGCGAAGAACGCGCCGATCAGCAGGGTGATGAACAGCCACAGTGCGGCATAGGCCGTGGCCTTGCGCGCATCGTCGGCAGCTTGCTTGGCGGTGTTCTTGGCCTTCTCCAGCGCAGCACGCATGCGGGTCTGCACGTCGGTCACACGGGCCTGCGCTTCAGCCGGGCTCATGCCCGTCTCGCGCGCGATCARCTGCGACAGGTACTGGGTATCGGCCGGGTCCAGGCCGTCCCCCTGCAGACTGTTGACGATGATGCGGTTCACTTCGGCACGGACTTCGCGGCGGTCGCCCATCGGGCCATTGCCCGGCATCGGGCGCGGCGGCGGCGGGGCCGTGCGGGCGTCACGTGGGCCGACGCTGGCGGCGGCCGGGGGCGGCGGCGGTGCGGCAGGGTCCATTGGGCTGGTACCCGGCGCTGCGCCCGCTGCCGGCGCAACCGGAGGTGCACCGGCAGCGTCCGGGCCCGCCGTGGTGGCCCCGCGGAACAGCGAATCCACCCAGTAGTTGAGGTCGCTCTCCGGTGCGCCTGCAGCAGCGCTGCCAGCTCCGGCCACGGCAGCACCGGCAGTGGTGGCAGCGGCGCCTGCGGTCGCGCCGGCAACCTTTGCGCCGGCGCCCAGCACGCCACCGATGGCCGAGGTCAACAGGCCAGCAGTGAGCAGGGTCGCCACAGCCCAGGACACGAAGCCGTGCGCGGTGTCGCGGAAGTAGGTTTCATCACCGTGCAGCTGCGTCCACTTGGTGCGCAGGCGACCGGCCAGGTAGCCGCCAAGACCGGAAGCGGCCAGCGCGGTGAAGGTCAGCCACGCGACGCTGGTCCAGCCGAAGGTTTCCTTGGACACCCCTTCGAACGACCAGGGCGAAACCGAGGACAGGCCGAGGCCAACGCCCAGGATCAACAGGATCAGCGACAGTGCGGCAGCCGCAACGGCGCCGGCGAAAATGGCGCCCCAGGACACCGCGCTTTCGCTGGGCGGTGGCACGACGGGAGTGGCCACCACGGTGGCGATGTCAGGACCGAGTGGATCGCGCTCGGGCAGGTCGAAACGGGTACTCATGGGTTGGACGCTCCGTATCAGTGCTGCAGGTGCAGCTGGCGTCCTGAGGCTGCGCGAGCGCTTGTGAAGCTGGTGAGACCCTTGAATCACGCGGTCTTGCCGCGGCGAACATCGTGCCAAGCGCCCGGGCGCAGGAGATCCACGCCACGCGTGGATGGGAAAGCGTGCCAACCAAGGTTGGCATCTACCGAAGCCGGRGCGCAGTAGATCCACGCCATGCGTGGATGATGTTCCGCGGACACCCAAATCGTGCCAACCAAGGTTGGCACCCACCGAAGCCGGAGCGCAGKAGATCCACGCCATGCGCGGATGATGTTYCGCGGGCGCCSAAATCGTGCCAACCAAGGTTGGCCCCCACCGAAGCCGGGGCGCAGTAGATCCACGCCTTGCGTGGATGATGTTCCGCGGACACCCAAATCGTGCCAACCAAGGTTGGCACCCACCGAAGCCGGAGCGCAGTAGATCCACGCCATGCGTGGATGATGTTTCGCGGGCGCCGAAAGCGTGCCAACCAAGGTTGGCACCCACCGGAGCCGGGGCGCAGTAGATCCACGCCATGCGTGGATGATGTTTCGCGGGCGCCGAAAGCGTGCCAACCAAGGTTGGCATCTACCAAAAGCGAAGCAAAAAAAACGCCCCGCAATCGCGGGGCGTCTTCAGCACAACCTACCGCAGGCGATCAGCCCTGGTAGTCGCGCACGTCGTGGCCGGTGTAGACCTGGCGCGGACGGYCGATCTTCATTTCCGGGTCGACCTGCTGTTCCAGCCAATGCGAGACCCAGCCGGAGGTACGGCCCAAGGCGAACATGACGGTGAACATCTCGGTCGGGATCTGCAGCGCCTTGTAGATGATGCCGCTGTAGAAATCGACGTTCGGGTACAGCTTGCGCGCGACGAAGTACTCGTCCTGCAGCGCGGCCTGTTCCAGCTTCACGGCCACGTCCAGCAGCGGATCCTGCACGCCCAGCTGCTTGAGCACCTTGCCGGTCATCTCGCCGATGACCTTGGCACGCGGGTCGAAGTTCTTGTACACGCGGTGGCCGAAGCCCATCAGGCGGAAGCCGGAGGTCTTGTCCTTGGCCTTGAGCACGGCCGATTCGACGTTGTCGGCCGAACCGATCTCTTCCAGCATCTTCAGCACGGCTTCGTTGGCACCGCCGTGGGCCGGACCCCACAGCGCGGTGACGCCAGCGGCGACCGACGCATACGGGTTGGCACCGGTCGAACCGACCAGACGCACGGTCGAGGTCGACGCGTTCTGCTCGTGGTCGGCGTGCAGGATGAACAGCAGGTCCAGTGCCTTGACCACGTCCTGGTTCAGCTCGTACTTGCCATCAGCCGACTCGAAGGTCTGCTTCAGGAATCGGCTGACGTAGTCCAGCGAGGTATCCGGCTTGTTGGCCGGCAGGCCCTTGCCGTGGCGGTAGATCAGCGCCGACAGGGTCGGCACCTTG
This sequence comes from Stenotrophomonas sp. 05L414_2, assembly GCF_056397905.1. Lineage (NCBI taxonomy): Bacteria > Pseudomonadati > Pseudomonadota > Gammaproteobacteria > Lysobacterales > Lysobacteraceae > Stenotrophomonas > Stenotrophomonas sp. 05L414_2. The sequence continues at coordinate 303 of NZ_JBFTOJ010000023.1, read as the reverse complement.
GCGATCAGGCGCACGGCAGCCTGGCGGCGCTGTTCGGCGTCGGACAGGTCCAGCGAGGCGTGGTAGATGCCCGACAGCTGCGCGATGGCGGCGGTCAGGATGGCCATCGGATGGGCATCCTTGGCGAAGCTGCCGATCAGGGTGTTGATCGACTCATCGACGTTGGCTTCGGCAGCCAGCTCGTCGGTGAAGGCCTTCAGCTGCTCGGCGCTCGGGCGCTCGCCGTTGATCAGCAGGTAGGCCACTTCGACGTAGCTCGACTTTTCCGACAGCTGCTCGATCGGGTTGCCGCGATACAGCAGC
>NZ_JBFTOJ010000022.1:0-62729 GCF_056397905.1 Stenotrophomonas sp. 05L414_2 | reverse complement strand
CCGGGTAATCGAGGTTGCCGGCCAGCGGCCGGCACTACCGGTATCCGCTCAGCGCCGATCGCGCGATGCGCGACGGCCGAACCACCAGCCCAGCAGCAACTGCACCGGCAGCGAAACCAGCAGGCCGATGACGAACCAGTGCGGGAAGTCGCCGCCCATCACCCACAGGCCATAGCCCGCGCCTAGCACCAGCAGTGACCAGATCGAGGTGCCATGCGCGCGTGGCCAGCACGGCGCGTAATAGGTGGCGAAGGCAATGGCGGCGATGCCACCCAGCACGGTGAATGCCAGGTCCCAGCCGAGCTGGGCCTCGCTTCCCGGCGTCATGCGCAGCAGCGATGGCAGCCAGCCCGCGGCACTGCTGACCAGGGCCAGCGCGAGCAGCGCGCCGATCAGCGCGAGCAGGGAGAGAAAGACGGTCTTGAGCGTGCCGGGCATGCGCGCATTGTACGGCCGCCGGGGTGCGCGGCGCTGCCGGCAGATCGGCATGGCCGCCGTGCCCGTGGGAGAGGGAAACGGACACGGCGGCCATGCACAGGGGATCAGGCAGCGAAGTCGATCACCACGCGGCCTTCGATGGTGCCGGCGTGCATGCGCGCGAACACCTCGTTGACGTTCTCCAGGCGGTCGGTGCTGACCGTGGCGGCAACCTTGCCTTCGGCGGCGAACTGCAGCGATTCCTGCAGGTCCAGGCGGGTGCCGACGATCGAGCCGCGTACGGTGACGCCGTTGAGCACCATGCCGAAGATGTCCAACGGGAAGTTGCCCGGTGGCAGGCCGTTGAGCGAGACAGTGCCGCCGCGACGGACCATGCCCAGCGCCTGTTCGAAGGCCTTGGGCGAAACCGCGGTGACCAGCGCACCATGCGCGCCACCGATCTCCTTCTTCAGGAACGCGGCCGGATCGGTGGTGCGCGCGTTGACGGTGACCTGTGCGCCCAGGCGCCTGGCCAGGGCCAGCTTGGCGTCGTCCACATCCACTGCTGCCACGTTCAGGCCCATCGCGCGGGCGTACTGCACGGCCATGTGGCCGAGRCCGCCGATACCGGAAATGGCCACCCAATCACCGGGCTTGGTGTCGGTGACCTTCAGGCCCTTGTACACGGTGACGCCGGCGCACAGCACCGGTGCGATCTCCACGAAGCCCACTTCCTTCGGAAGCAGGCCGACATAGTTGGCATCGGCCAATGCGTACTCGGCGAAGCCGCCGTTGACCGAGTAGCCGGTATTGCGCTGCGTTTCGCACAGCGTTTCCCAGCCACCCAGGCAGTGTTCGCAATGGCCACACGCCGAGTACAACCAGGGGATGCCGACCCTGTCACCTTCCTTGATGTGCCCTACCCCGCCTCCCACGGCCACGACGTGCCCCACGCCCTCGTGGCCGGGGATGAACGGCGGGTTCGGTTTCACCGGCCAGTCGCCCTCGGCGGCGTGCAGGTCGGTGTGGCAGACGCCGCAGGCCTCGATCTTGACCAGCACCTCGCCCGCCCCCGGGCGCGGTACCACGACTTCCTCGATGACCAGCGGCTTGCCGAACTCACGGACGACGGCGGCCTTCATGGTTCTGTTCATGCGTGCTTCTCCGTAGTGCGCTTGCAGACAGGATGGCGCCGGCCCCATGCCCGCGCCTTGATCCCGATCAATCCTCAGAAGAAGCCGAGCTTCTTCGGTGCGTAGCTGACCAGCAGGTTCTTGGTCTGCTGGTAGTGGTCGAGCATCATCCGGTGGTTCTCGCGGCCGATGCCTGACTGCTTGTAGCCGCCGAACGCGGCGTGCGCCGGGTAGGCGTGATAGCAGTTGGTCCATACCCGCCCGGCCTGGATCGCGCGGCCCACCCGGTACAGTCGCGCGGCATCGCGGCTCCAGACGCCGGCACCCAGCCCGTACAGCGTGTCGTTGGCGATCTGCAGCGCTTCTTCTTCGGTCCTGAACGTGGTCACCGACACCACCGGCCCGAAGATCTCCTCCTGGAACACACGCATGCCGTTGTGGCCCTTGAACACGGTCGGCTGCACATAGAAGCCGCCGGCCAGGTCGCCACCGAGCGCGGCTCTGTCACCGCCAATCAGCACCTCGGCGCCTTCCTCGCGGCCGATGGCGATGTAGGACAGGATCTTCTCCAGCTGTTCGCCCGATGCCTGCGCACCCACCATGGTGTTCGGGTCCAGCGGATTGCCCTGGCGGATCGCTGCCACGCGTTCGAGCACACGCTCCATGAAGCGTTCGTAGATCGATTCCTGCACCAGTGCGCGCGACGGGCAGGTGCAGACCTCGCCCTGGTTGAAGGCGAACATGACGAAACCTTCCACCGCCTTGTCGAGGAAATCATCGTCCTCGGCCATCACGTCGGCGAAGAACAGGTTCGGCGATTTGCCGCCCAGCTCAAGCGTCACCGGAATCAGGTTCTGGCTGGCGTACTGCATGATCAGGCGGCCGGTGGAGGTTTCACCGGTGAAGGCGATCTTGGCGATGCGCGGGCTGCTGGCCAGCGGCTTGCCCGCCTCCAGGCCGAAGCCGTTGACCACGTTGAGCACGCCCGGCGGCAACAGGTCGCCGATCACCTCCATCAGCACCAGGATCGACGCCGGGGTCTGCTCGGCAGGCTTGAGCACCACGCAGTTGCCGGCGGCCAGCGCCGGCGCCAGCTTCCAGGCCGCCATCAGCAGCGGGAAGTTCCACGGGATGATCTGCCCGACCACGCCCAGCGGTTCGTGGAAATGGTAGGCCACGGTGTCGTCGTCGATCTGCGACAGGCTGCCCTCCTGCGCACGCAGGCAACCGGCGAAGTAGCGGAAGTGGTCGGCCATCAACGGCACGTCGGCGTTGAGCGTCTCGCGGATCGGCTTGCCGTTGTCCCAGGTCTCGGCGTGGGCCAGCAGTTCCAGGTTCTGTTCGATGCGATCGGCGATGCGGTTGAGCAGCAGCGCACGGTGGGCGGCCGACGTGCGGCCCCAGGCGTCCTTTGCGGCGTGCGCGGCATCGAGTGCGGCGTCGATGTCCTCGGCGTTGGAGCGGGCAACTTCAGTGAACACCTGGCCGTTCACCGGCGAGATGTTGTCGAAGTACCGGCCGCTGCGCGGGGCGATCCATTCGCCACCGATGTAGTTGCCATAGCGCGGCTTGAACAGGGAGCGCGGATCGGTGGCATGCGGGCGGGTGGACGGTACGGCGTTCATGACGGCTCCTGAGATGGACGTGGTGTTTCCACAGGCGCAAGGACGATGCCAACTGTGGCCTGCTGCGCTGCATCACGCCTTCACCGCCCGGCCGTCGGTCATCCTGTCGCGCGCCCTGCGGCAGCGCAGCAGGCGCGGTCGTTGCAGGCCGACGCGGGGTGTGCTGTTAATCGGGACAGGTCCCGCAACAACTGTCGCAATGTGCGACACAGGAGGCTGTCGGTGTCCCCGCTTGCTCCCGATCCCCGCCTGGGAAGTGCCCGGCGCAGCTTCTTCGAGCGCGGCGCTGCGCCCGTCGGCGCGGTGCCCGAGGCGATCCTGCATTCCTGGCAACGCTGCCAACGGCACGGCCTGCTGGTGGATGCGCAGCCGGCCGCCGAACCATTGACCGACAACCGCCTGCGCGAACTGCGCCAGCGCCGCGAGCGCCTGTGGCGACAGGCGCGCCCGGAGCTGGATGGACTGGCGGCGGAAATGACCCACAGCGGCAGCATCGTGCTGCTGACCGATGAAGACGGCTGGATCCTCGACGCCGAAGGCAGTGCCGGTTTCCTCGACAAGGCGGGTCGTGTCGCGCTGATGCCGGGCATGCGCTGGGACGAGGGCACGGTCGGCACCAACGCGATCGGCACCGCGCTGGTGGACGGGCGCGCGCTGCAGGTGCGTGGCGGCGAGCACTACTTCGCCCCGCACGGCATCCTCACCTGTTCGGCCGTGCCGATCCTGGATCCCTACGGGCAGTGCCTGGGTGTGCTCGATGTGTCCGGCGACGCGCGGCTGCCACATGTGCACGCGCTGGCGCTGGTGCGGCAGGCGGTAGCGCAGATCGAGCACCGCGGTTTCGCCGACGGCCTGGCCGACTGCGAGCTGCTGCGCCTGCATCATCAACCCGCGCTGCTGGGCAGTGCGCGCGAAGGCGTGCTCGGCTTCCGCGGCGGTCGCCTGGTCGCGGCCAATCGTGCCGGCCTTGCCTTGTTCGGGCTGGATCGCCAGGACATCGGCCGCACGCCGTACGAAGCGCTGTTCGAACAACCGCTGTCGCGGCTGGCAGATGACGGCGTGCTGCTTGATCGCCAGGGCCGTCGTCTGTACGGCGTGCGCGAGGCCCGTGCGTCGCGACGCAGTGTGGCTACGCCTGGACCGACCGCGCCGTTGCCGGCGAGAGCGCAGGGCCCACTGTTCGATAGCGGGCAGCAACAACAACTGGCCACCGCAGGACGCGTGCTGCAGGCCGGGTTGCCGGTGCTGCTGCAGGGCGAGACCGGCACCGGCAAGGAAGTCTTCGCGCGGGAACTGCACGCACGCAGCACGCGTGCGGGAAAGCCCTTCGTCGCGGTGAACTGCGCGGCACTGCCGGAAGGCCTGATCGAAGCAGAGCTGTTCGGCTACGAGGAGGGTGCCTTTACCGGTGCGCGCCGGCAGGGCAGCCCGGGCCTGCTGCGGCAGGCCGAGGGCGGTACGTTGTTCCTCGATGAGATCGGCGACATGCCGCTGGCGCTGCAACCGCGCCTGCTGCGCGTGCTGCAGGAACGCGAGCTGTCACCGCTGGGCGGCGGCAAGCCGGTGAAACTGGATTTCGCACTGGTCTGCGCCAGCCACTGCGAACTGCCGCAGGCGGTGGATGCCGGTCGCTTCCGTGCGGATCTGTATTACCGCATCGCCGACCACGTGGTGACCCTGGCGCCGTTGCGGCAGCACCCCGATCGCGCTGCCGTGGTGGATGCCCTGTGGCAGCAGCTGGGACAGGGCCATGCGTTGTCGTCGCAGGCCCGCGCGGCGCTGGCCGCCCATGCCTGGCCCGGCAACCTGCGCCAGCTGAGTGCCTGCCTGCGCACGCTGGCCGCACTGGCTGAGCCGGGGCAACCGGTGGGCCCGCAGCTGCTGCCCGCGGACGTACGTGCTGGCACGCCCACCGCGCCCGCAGTGCCTGCCAGCGGGGCATTGGAGGAGATCGCCGAGGCGGCCATGCGCCAGGCGCTGGCCGAGTGCCAGGGCAACGTCAGCGCGGCCGCCAAGCGGCTGGGGATCAACCGCAGCACCCTGTACCGCCGGCTGGGTACGCCACGCGGCTGAGCGGATGCGCTGGCGCCGGGTCTGTGCCCGGCTCCAGCAGGGGCCGAGGGATCAGCCCGCCAGCACCGCGGCCTCGCGTGCCAGGCGCTCGACGCTGTCCCAGTCGCGGGTCTGCATCAGCGCGGCGGTGGTCAGCCACGAACCGCCCACGCACAGCACGTTGGGCAGATGCAGGAACTGACTGGCGGTCTGCGCACTGATGCCGCCGGTCGGGCAGAAGCGCACATCGCCGAACGGGCCGTGCCACGCCGACAGCATCGCGGCACCACCGGCCTGCACCGCCGGGAAGAACTTGAAGGTGTCCAGGCCGTGTTCCAGGCCGACGATCAGCTCCGAACCGGTGGCCACGCCAGGCAGGTAGGGCAGATCGGCATCGCGCGCGGCGGCATACAGCCGTGGGGTCGCCCCGGGCGACACCGCAAAGCGGCCGCCGGCCTGTTTCACCGCCTGCATCTGCGCGGCATCGAGCACGGTGCCGGCACCAATCACCGCATCCGGCACGGCCTCGACCATCGCCTTGATGGCTTCCAGCGCGCGCGGCGTGCGCAGGGTCACCTCGATCACCGGCAGGCCGCCACGGAACAGCGCCTGCGCGACCTGTACCGCATCGTCGATGTCATCGGGGGTGAACACCGGAATCACCGGTGCCAGTTTCAGTACCGCACGAACGCGTGGATCAGCGCCGGACATCGAATCGCTCCTCGCCCAYCAGGGCCAACACATCAGCTTCGCTGACGGGATTGAAATCGCCGGGAATGGAATGCTTCAGGCCCCCGGCGGCCAGGCCGAAGCGCACGGTGGCGTCGGCATCGAAGGCCGACAGGATGCCATGCAGGATGCCTGCCGCGAAGGCATCACCGCCGCCGATGCGGTCGACGATGCCCTGCAGCTGGCGTACCGGGGCCTGCGCGCGGGTGCCATCGCGGCCGAGCAGCAGCGCGCCCAGCGCATGGTGGTCCACGCTCAGCGTCTGGCGCTGGGTGCAGGCCATCCACTGCAGCTGCGGGAACGCTTCGAACGCGGCCGCTGCCGCCGCTTCCACACGCGCGACCACGTCGGCCTGTTCGAAACGCTGGCCGAGGATGACTTCGATATCGCGGTAGTCGGCGAAGACGATGTCGGCCTGCGCGAACAGTTCGTGCAGGATCGCCCGCGCATCGCCACCCCAGCGTTGCCACAGCTTCGGCCGGAAGTTGCCATCGAAGGACACGCGCACGCCCAGTGCACGCGCAGCGCGCGCTGCGGCCAGGGTGGCCTGCGCCACGTCCGCGCCCAGCGCCGGGCTGACCCCGGACAGGTGCAGCCACTGCGCGCCCTGCAGCAGTGCGGGCCAGTCGTAGTCGGCGGCGGTGCTGTTGGCGAATGCCGAATCGGCACGGTCGTAGACCACTTCGCTGGCCCGTTGCACCGCGCCGGTGGTCAGGAAATACAGACCCATGCGGCCTTCGGCATCTTCGCGCACGCCGCGCGTATCGACCCCATGCCGGCGCAGTTCGGCCAGCGCATGCGCGCCGAGGGCGTTGCCGGCGACGGTGCTGACCATGGCCACGTCATGTCCAAAGCGGGACAGCGAGACAGCCACGTTCGCCTCGGCACCGCCGACATGCACCTGCAGCTGCGGCGACTGCAGCAGCAGTTCGCGACCGGGCGCACCCAGGCGCAGCAGCAGTTCCCCGAAACACACGATACGACCCATTTCTGCTCCTTCACGCGTGCCGCCCGCATGTGACACTGGGCGGCGTGGTAGTGGACCACGCGTGGGGCGTGGAATTGGCTAGCGGTGTCATTTCAATCCCGCCCATCCTTGCCCTTAGCCTACCAAACTGTTGGAAGCACTGTCCTGCAAGCGTCTTGGAGACATTTCAGATCTGTTGCGGTGCAAGATGCCGGATCGGGAACGTGCTGTTAACGTCCGGCCTGACCAGCGGTGTCATCCCGCTGAAACAGCCGCGATACCAGACCTTTGGGAGAGGGGAAAGGCATGCATTCTCGGAACCATGAAAAAAAGACACCGGTTACCTTGCTCGCGTTGGCCGTCGCACTGGCCCTGGCAGGCAACGCCGGCGCGCAGCAGCAGAGCGCCAACCCGAACGCCACCGACCTGGATACGGTCACCGTCACCGGCTACCGCGCCAGCGTGGAGAAGGCGCTGGACATCAAGCGCGGCGAAGCCGGCGTGGTCGATGCCATCGTTGCCGAGGACATCGGCAAGTTCCCCGACCTGAACCTGGCCGAGTCGCTGCAGCGCATCCCGGGCGTGGTCATCACCCGCGAGGCCGGCGAAGGCCGCAACATCTCGGTGCGTGGCCTCGGCCCGGAATTCACCCGCGTGCGCATCAATGGCATGGAAGCGCTGACCACGGTCGGCGCCGGTGACCAGAGCGGCGGCACCAACCGCGGCCGTGGCTTCGACTTCAACGTGTTCGCCTCGGACCTGTTCTCGCAGCTGCTGGTGCGCAAGACCGCCTCGGCCGATGTCGAGGAAGGCTCGCTGGGCGCCACCGTCGATCTGCGCACCGCGCGTCCGTTCGACTACGACGGGTTCACCTTCGCCGCCAGTGGCCAGGCCAGCTACAACGCGATGGCCGAGAAGGCCGATCCGCGCATTGCCGCGCTGATCTCCAACACCTTCGCCGATGGCACCTTCGGCGCGCTGCTGTCGGTGGCCTATTCCGAGCGCCAGGCGCTGGAGGAAGGCTCCAACACCGGTCGCTGGGCCAACGGCCCGAGCAACGGCAACTTCGCCGCGTCCTCGCCGTTCGCCGCCGCGCGTGGCGCCGATGTGTTCCATCCGCGCTTCCCGCGCTACGTGCAGATGGAGCATGAGCAGAAGCGTCTGGGCGTGACCGGTTCGCTGCAGTGGAAGCCGAACGACGCCACCGAGATCTCGCTGGATGCGCTGTACTCGAAGATCGACGCAACGCGCGACGAGCACTACATCGAGGCGATTTCCTTCAGCCGTGGCGCCAATGCGAGCGCACGCCTGTCGGGCAAGCCGACCACCATCGTCAAGAACGGCGAGATCCGCGACAACGCACTGCTCTACGGCGAATTCGACAACGTCGACATCCGCACCGAGAACCGCCACGACGAGTGGAGCACCGAGTTCAAGCAGATCGCGCTGAACGGCCAGCACCGCTTCGGTGATGACTTCACCCTGTCCGGCAAGATCGGCATCTCGCGCTCCAAGCACGAGAACCCGGTGCAGACCACCGTCATCATGGACAAGTACGACGTCAAGGGCTACAGCTACGACTACCGCGGCAACAGCCGTGCGCCGATCCTCAACTACGGCATCGACCCGACCAATCCCAACGGCTGGGAACTGGCCGAGATCCGCCTGCGTCCGCAGTACGTGGACAACGACTTCGACACCGGCCAGATCGACTTCAACTGGAACATCAGCCCGGGCTTCCGCCTGAAGGGCGGCGTGCTGGCCAAGGACTACACGTTCAAGACCGTCGAACTGCGCCGCGCCAGCGAACTGGCCGTGCCCAACTTCGCCGGCGGCAACAAGATCGTGCCGGTGAACCTGACCGAGCAGGCCGGACTGAAGGGCATCAGCGGCAGTCCGTCGAACTGGGTCGTGCCGGACCTGGATGCGATCGCCGAACAGCTCGACATCTACAGCAACAGCGGCACCTTCGCCGTCGCCCCGCGCGCCAACAATGTGCGCAGCGTCGAAGAGAAGGACCGTGGCGCCTACCTGATGGGCGAGTTCTCCACCGAACTGGGCTCGCTGCCGTTGTCGGGCAATTTCGGCGTGCGCTACGTGCGCACCAAGCAGTCGGCCACCGGGCAGTCGACGCTGGCCAACGGCACCGTCGAAACCACGGTCAGCCGTACCTACGATGACACCCTGCCCTCGTTCAACCTGGTGGCGGAAGTCACCCCGGACTTCCTGATCCGGCTGGGTGCGGCCAAGGTGATGAGCCGTCCGGGGCTGGGCAGCCTGACCCCGGGCGCGACGGTGGCCGTGGCCGGTGGTGCACGCACCATCTCCAGCGGCAACCCGATGCTGGATCCGATCCGCGCAACCAATGTCGACCTTGGTTTCGAGTGGTACTTCGCCGAGGGCGCAATGGCCGGCATCGGCCTGTTCTACAAGGACATCGAGAGCTTCGTACAGACCACCCGCGAAGTGCGTCCGTACAGTGACAGCGGCCTGCCGGCTTCGCTGCTGGTCGGCACCGGCGCCTCGGCCACCGATGACTTCACCTACAGCAAGCCGGTCAACACCCCGGGCGGCGAACTGCACGGCGTGGAGGCCAACTACACCCAGCCCTTCACCTTCCTGCCGGGCAAGTGGGCCAACCTGGGCATGCAGTTGAACTACACCTGGGTGGAATCGAAGATCCAGTACATCAACGCGGCCGGGCAGCCGGTGATGAAGACCGACCTGACCGGCCTGTCGAAGTCGTCGTGGAACGCCACGCTGTTCTATGAGGGCGAGAAGTTCGCCGGGCGCATCTCGGCCACCAACCGCGATGACTACCTGACCCAGGCACCGGGCCAGGAAACCGGCTTCAACCTCGATGGCTACCACGGAATGRCCGGTACCACGGTGTTCGATGCATCCATCCGCTACAAGATCAGCGACCAGCTGGAACTGAGCCTGGAAGGCATCAACCTGACCAACGAAGCGTCCGACGAGTGGGTGTACTCGCCGCTGACCGGTCGCCTGCCGCTGCAGTACACCGAGACCGGCCGCCAGTACCTGCTGGGGCTGCGCTACAAGTTCTGAGCAACGCCGACGGCGTGCCACCCGGCACGCCGTCGTTCGCCACGACCGCTGCTGCGCCGCAAGGTGCCGTCGCGGCGTGGCCTTGCTACGGTCCGGCGGCCCTCGCCGGCCGTCGCCCGTTGAAAGGAAACGCCTGATGCCGCACCGCTCGATCCTGTCCCGCTGCCTGTTGCTGGCGGTGGCCCTGGCTGCCGGCCCCGCGATGGCCGCCGCCGATGCGCCCACGCTGCTGTTCCATGTCGATGCCGGCAAAGGCCTTGAGGCCGTGGCGGCGCAGGGTGAGGCGGTGCCGAACTTCCGCGACAAGGTCGACATCGTCGACGACGGAGCGCGCGGCAAGGCCATCCAGTGGCAGGACGACGGCGTGCTGGCCTGGGATGCACCCGGCAACATCCTCGCCCAGCGTGGCACCCTCGCCTTCGACTGGCGCGCGCGCTACGCGGTGGGCGAAGCACCGTTCGTGATCTTCCGCGTCGGCTATGCCGACCACAGCAGCTGGGACATGGCCTGGCTGCGCATCGACTGGAACGGGCATGGTTTCGATGCGTTCGTCACCGATGCCAACCTCGCCCGCACGCGCGTGTCGTTCCGCATGGACACGCCGCCACGTGCGGACCAGTGGCTGCACCTGGCCTTCGCCTGGGACGAAGATCAGGGTGTACGCCTGTTCGTCGATGGCCGCGAGGTGGCGCGTGTGCTGGCCAGCGGCGATTACGATGCCGCGCTGGACCAGCTCGGCCTGGCCGGGCGGGTGATGGCGCCCTACCAGGTGCAGAGCCGCTACAACTTCCTGCGTGGCAGCGACTTCCAGCACATCCGCGTGTATGACCGCATGCTCGATGCTGCGGCCGTCAGTGCGCTCGCGCGCGGCAAGGCCGCCGAAAGCGCCGTTGCCAGCACTGCCGATGACCGTGCGTGGCGCCATCGCTTCGGCTGGGAAGGCGCGCCGCCACCGCCATTGACCGCAGCCAGCACGCGCATCCGCAAGATCGAATTCGACGATGCCCGCGACCTCAAGGCGTGGATGTGGAAGGCCACCGACGGCATCGCCGAGACCACCTGGCCCGGTGTCTACAACCGCTCGCGCCTCCCCGGCCGCAACGACTACTTCCAGTTGCCGGACTGGAACACGTATGTGGAAAGCGGCCAGCATCTGGACCTGACCGTGCCGGCCGGCGAGACCGTCAACCGGGTGGAGATCCGCGGCGCGGCCTTCGGCACGCTGGCCCATGGCCGCGATGCCGCGCACGCCACCCAGGTGCTGGCCACGCGTCCGCAGGGTGTGGTGCGCAGCGTGGACGACATCCCGGCACAGACCGGTGGCGTGCTGCGCTTCAGCAACGTTGAACAGGAAACGTCGATCCAGGAGATCTGGGCGTATGGCGTGAGCGAAGGTGCCGAGCCCGACGGCACGGTCAAGCAGACCTATGTCATCGACAGCCAGGCACTGCCGGACTACACCAACCTGGACACACTGCGCCGCTACATCGAAGGCCGCTACCCGGCGGCCGAACGCAGCACGGTGATGGCGCTGCCCAAGGGGGCGGGCTCGCGCCGGCGCCCGGCCGATTCGTTGCCAACGCAGCCCAAGCCCATCGTGCACGTGCTGATTCCCTCCGGCGTGGGCGATGCGCCGGCCAACCAGCCGTTGATCCGCAGCTGGGCCTACAGCTGGGAGAACATGCATGACGGCCTGGATGGCGTGGCCATCGATATTCCCGCGCTCGACCTGCCGGCCACGCACGATGGCCTGATCCCGCTGAACCTCCGCATCAAGGATCCGATCTGGCCGGCGCGCGACATGATCGATGTATCGGTCTCGGTGCAGCCGGGGCAGAAGCGCACGCTGTGGCTGGACCTGCGCGACCGCATCCTCACCGCCGACAGCCTGTGGTTGAGCATCGCCTCGGCTGCCCCCGGCTTCGACGCCAAGGCACTGGACGGTGCGCAGGTGCGGCTGGTGTTCAAGCCACGCGCCGATGCGCTCAAGGAGCATGTGGCCGACCGCTTCAACCAGGTGCGCGACAACTGGGGTTTCCTCGTGGAGGAACACACCACCTCCAAGCGCCAGCGCCTGTACGCGCGCGTCTACGCGGACCTGAGCGATCTGCTGCGCGTCGACCCGGACCACGAACTGGGCCGGTTGTACTGGAACTACATCAGCTACAACAGCCAGGGGCGACCGCCGTACACCGCGCCGGAGGTGCCCAAGGGCGTACCGGCGTGGGCCTTCCACCAGGTGCAGGACCTGGCGCAGGTGCGGCAGTTCGTCGACTGGTGGATCGATCAGCGGCAGGTGACCTACGGCGATTTCGGTGGTGGCATCTCCGATGATTCCGACCTGACCCAGCAGTGGCCCGGCCTTGCCCTGATGGGCGTGCAGCCGGACCGTCTGAATGCCTCGCTGAGCGCATTGTCCGACGCGGTGTACCGCAACGGCATGTTCAGCAATGGCCTGAGCACCATCGAGACCGACGAGCTGCATGCCTACGAGGAAGGCATCAACACCAACAGCGCGATGCTGTACCTCAACTGGGGCGATCCGCTGACCCTGGAACGGCTGATGGAAACGGTGAAGGCGTTCGACGAGCGCATCATCCTGCGCAACCCGCAGGGCCATGTGCTGTTCTCCAGCAACTGGTTCGGTGGCAACAAGGTCTACCGCGAACCCAACTGGCAGTGGCAGAAGCCGTACTCGTTCCCGGTGCTGCACCCGGCATTCCTGCTGGGCCAGTACAACGCCGACCCGACCGGGCGCCGGCTGGTGATCGGCCTGGCCGATGGCTATCTGGCCCACGCCGGCACCGACGACAAGGGCCGCTTCACCCTGCCCAACGAGATCAACTGGGCCACGGGTGCGACCCGCGGCGGCGAACTCAACAACGGTTCCGGCAGCGGTGACACGATGCACACCTTCTGGGCGGCATGGCGCTGGACCGGTGATGCGAAGTACCTGCAGGCACTGGATTATCGCGTGCAGCGCGGCGGCCCCGGCGCGCTGGCCAACCTTGGCGAGAACTATGTAGAGGCACTTGGCCGGCAGCAGGACTGGTACCCGCTGCTGACCGCCGAGGCCGACGCCGGAAAGACCGGTTTCGCCAGCCTGATGGCATGGCAGGCCAGCGGCGAGCGGAAGTACATCGATGCGCTGCATGCCGAGGGCCTGCAGGCCAAGGCACAACGCGCGTACATGAACACCGAGGGCCATTGGTGGTCCGACCGGGTGGAAGCACCGAGCGAGTTCCTGCAGCGTGCGCGGCTGGGCGGCATCGCCCTGAAGCGCAACCAGAGCTGGCCCGGGCACACCGTCAGCTGGCGCTTCGATCGTGAGGGCGCCGCGGAACAGGTGGCACTGCTGGTGCATGCGCCCTCGCGTGAGCGCTTCACGATCACCAGCCACAACCTCGGCGCGCGCGTGATCGCCGCCGACATGACCGGCTGGAACGTGGGCAGCGGTTCCTGGCGCGTGCGCAGTGGCGTGGATGCCGATGGCGATGGCCGCATTGACGGTAGGCCGCGCGAGCGTACGGTGCAGCTGGAGACGAGTGCGTCGGTACCGATGCAGTTCCAGCCCGGTCGCACCGAAGTCTTCGAATTCGAGCGTGTGTCTGCGGGTACGCCGGTGGAAATGCGTCCGGACCTGGGCGTGGGCCGTGGCGATGTGCGGGTGGACGGGCGCCAGGTACACGTGACCGTGCACGGCCTTGGGCATGTGGCCAGCGGTGTGGGCGTGGCGATACTGGAAGATGCGCGGGGCCGCGAGATCGCACGCACCGAAGTGCCAGCGATCGCAGCACCGACCGACCTGCTGCCGAAGACGGCGGTGGTGTCGTTGCCGTTGCCAGCAGGGGATCGCGGCGGCCTGCGCGTGCGTGTTGCGCTGGCCGATGGCGGAGAGGAAGTCACGCGGCTCAACAATGTGGTGGATGTGCCGCGATGAATTCCGCGTTCCGCCGGGCATGGCCCGGCGCTACCGATGAATCGGTGGGCCACAAGCCCTGATAGCGCCGGGCCATGCCCGGCGGAACGCAATCAGGACGCCTCGGTCTCCATCGCCTTCACCCGGCGCTGGTACCAGCCGTCATCCAGCGGATCGAACACCGCGCTGCGCTCCATCACGCCCTGGTAGACGTGCACGGACACTGCCACGTCCTCGTCGCTGGCGTTGCGCAGTGTGTGGTACTCGTGCGGCGGAATCAGGCTGCCGGCGCTGCCACGGTGCCCGTACAGCGTCTCCTGCGCAGCGAAGCGGTGACGCTCGCCACGCTGTTCCAGCAGCGCGTACGGGGTCACGATCAGCTCGCCCTGCCACACGCCCTCCACGCACCACATCGCATCGTGGTCGTGCAGTGGCGTGCCCTGCCCCGGGCCCCAGCACATCGCGATCACGCTGTAGCCCAGCGTGGCGCTTCGGTACAGTTCACGGCGCGCGTAATGGCCGTCCACGGGGCGACGTACGCAGGGCGGCAGCTCGATCAGCGGATCGACGATGGCTTCACGCAGCACCCGCTGCAGCGCACCGGTGATCGCCTGCGGATCGACCAGGCAGACGGCGGCATCAATCCCTGCAATCAAGCGCTCGCGGCCGGTGAACGGCGGTGGCGTGAACATCGCTTCCATGAACCGACTCTAGCCGAGGCGGGTTAACAGAATGTTTGCACCGCGGTGTCATCACTGCGTGCCGCGCTGCACGAACGGCACTTTTGCATAGAGCGCACGCTCGCCGGCACGTGGATCGTCAACCACGCGGCTGTGCCGATCGAACACCATCGTCTGCCGTTGTGGCACGCCATAGGGAGCCCATTGCGACATTCCCGCGTGATTGGGATCGCCGGTACGCGCAAAGGCGATCAGCGCATCGCTCATCGTCGCTGCCAGTGCTCGGGCGTCTTCACCACCGCCGGTACGCGCGCCCGGCAGGCCGGCGTTGTCGAACACCAGCGGAATATCCAGCGTATGGAAGGCACGCAGGCGTCCGTCTTCCACCGGTGATGGCCAATCGAGCTGGTAGGCCCAGGTGGGTGCGGCCCCGGTTGTCTGCCGAGCGCGTGCTTCCAGTTCCTCCACCGCACCACGCCACGAGCGGCCGGCGGTGGTGGCCGCGAAGAACACCTCTGAGGGCGTGTAGTGCGGATACAGGCGTCGATATTCTGCGATCACCACCGAGGGCAGCAGATCGACGAACTGCTGCTTCTCCAGCTGCGCCGGCAGATCCTCCCAGGTGAGCGTGAAGTTGGCCGGGTCGTTGCCAAGGAACGCGCGCGTCTCATCACGGGTGTTGCCGATCACCATCGGAATCGACGCGGACTGCGCCGGTGCCTGTGGCCAGAACGGGTGCACCGGCAGCACCACCTCATCCAGTACCGGGCCGAAGTACAGCGCGCTGCTTTCCACCCGCGAGGGATCGCGGGCGCGGGTGGCGGCCAGCAGCTCGGCCGCCGGCAGTCGCAGCAACGCCTGCAGGTCGCGCGCGGCCACGGTTTCCATCGCAATCGAAGCCCGTTGCGCCGCCGCACGTGGACCGGCGGCGGTCACCTGCTGCCCGCTCATCGTCCACGCGCGCTGGAACAGGCCTTTCGCCGCGGGCATCGCCATCAGCGTGGCGATCTTGGCGCCGCCACCGGATTGCCCGAACACGGTGATGTTGCCGGCGTCGCCGCCGAACACCGCTGCATGCTCGCGCACCCACTGCAGCGCCTGCACCAGGTCGAGCTGGCCGACGTTGCCGGAGGCCGCATAGCGCGGATCGCCGAGCGCGCCCAGGTACAGGTAGCCGAAGGTGTTCAGGCGATGATTGACGGTGATCACCACCACGTCGCCGCGTCTGCACAATGCGCTGCCGTCGTACAGCGGATCGCTGCCAGAGCCGTTGTTGAAGCCACCGCCATGGATGTAGACCAGGACCGGCCGCTTGCCGCCGT
The DNA here is from genome assembly GCF_056397905.1 of Stenotrophomonas sp. 05L414_2. Taxonomy (NCBI): domain Bacteria; kingdom Pseudomonadati; phylum Pseudomonadota; class Gammaproteobacteria; order Lysobacterales; family Lysobacteraceae; genus Stenotrophomonas; species Stenotrophomonas sp. 05L414_2. Next base: position 46,816 of record NZ_JBFTOJ010000022.1, on the reverse strand, counting down.
CGCCCAATGCCGGCGTCCAGACGTTGAGGAACAGGCAATCTTCGCTGCCCGGCCCGTCCGCTCCGCTCTGTGGCGCAGACGCGGCGTATTCCAGGGCGTCGGCGATACCACGCCAGCCCGTCTCGCGCCGTGGCGGCTGGAAACGGTAGGCGGAGGTGTCAGCGCCATAACGCAGACCACGGAACACGTGCACGCCGTGCTCGCGCTGGCCACGCACGCGGCCGCCACGCAGGCGTGCCACCACCTGTGTGTCATCACGTGGCCCAGGCACCGCGGCGGCAGGAAGCGCTGCGAGGGTGGCCGTGGCCAGCGCCCAGCGTGCACTGTCGCGCAGGAAACGGCGGCGCTGCAGGTTGGCATCCCCCTGGTTCAATGTGCCGCCTCCGTCGCCTGCAGCCAACGTTGTGCCAGCAGCGGCCACACGGCCAGCGTTGAATCAGGCGGCATGCGCATGCCGAAGCCATGGCCGCCATGGGCGAACAGGTGCAGCTCGTGTTCGACACCCGCCTTGGCCAGTGCCTGCGCCATCACCTCGCTGTTGTGCACGTTGACCACCCGATCATCGTTGGCATGGATCAGCAGCGTTGGCGGCATGTCCGCGCGTACGTGCTGCTGCATCGAATACTGCGCGGCCAACGCCGCATCGGGCTGCTCGCCCAGCAGGCGTCCGCGTGAGCCGCTGTGTGCATGCGCGCCCATGTCGATCACCGGATACACCAGCACCGCGCGTGCGGGACGCGCGCTGAGGCGATCGATGGCATCGCGTGGCGGGTAGACCGGCGCATCGAAACCGGTGGCCAGCCGTGCGGCGACATGGCCGCCGGCGGAGAAGCCCATCACCGACACGCTGTCGGCATCCAGCCTGCGCCGTGCGGCCTGGTCGCGCACCACGCGCAGTGCGCGCTGCGCGTCGGCCAGTGCCGCCTGGCGGTCGCGGCCGGCCTGCGGCAGGCGGTAGCGCAGCACGAACAGGGTGTAGCCGGCACGGTCCACCCACTCCGGCACCAGCGCGCTGTCCTCCTTGTCGATCACCACGCGCTGGTAGCCGCCACCGGGAATCACCAGCAGCGCGCGGCCGTTGGCACGGGCCGGCGTGTGCACCAGCAGGTAGGGCGCATCGACCTGGTCGATGAAGCGATCGGGGTGGGCCGGGTCATCACTGCGCTCGACCACGCGCGCCGGCCGCGCAGTGCCCGTTTCACCGGGGACCTGCCCCGCAGGCCATAGCGGCAGCTGCTCGCCGGCAAGCTCCCGGCCCAGGTGTTCGCCTGCGCGCAACGGCACATCGGCCGCGGATGCGGGGACGGTCAGCAGCAGGCCTGACAGCAACAACAGCACACGGGAAAAACGCATGGTGGAAAGGGCTCCAACGGGGAGACAACAGAGTGGCCGAGGTCACCGGAAAGCGCTCGTGATGCGCTGCGGCTTGCACGATGACACCGGTTTACCATATACACCTCCTGCAGACGCTGTCGATGGGCAGTGCAACAACGCCAGAGGGAGACCGTTCTTGAGCAACGAACACGGCATACATGGGCAGACGCCGGCGCCGGACGATGCGGCCGCGATCGCCCACGCTTTCACCACCGCGCGCCGCGGCGGCCAGGCCCTGCCCGGCTTCCCGGGCCTTGTCCCGCCTGACCTGGTGGCTGCCTACCAGGTGCAGGATCTGGCCATTGCCAGCTGGGATGACCAGGTGGTGGGCTGGAAGGTCGGCTACATCGCCGCCGAGCGCCGCGATGCGTCCGGGGACGACCGCCTGCTGGGCCCGGTTTTCTCGCGTCAGCTGAAAAATGCTACCGGTGGAACAGTGGACATTCCAGTGTTCGTCGGCGGCTTCGGCGCGGTCGAGGCGGAGTACGTGCTGGAGCTGTTGGAGGACGCTCCCGCCGCACAGCTGCACTGGACGCCCGAGCAGGCTGAAGCGCTGCCGGCGCGCCTGTACATCGGCGTGGAAGTGGCCAGCAGCCCGCTGGCGACGATCAACGAACTCGGCCCGCGCGTGGTGGTGTCCGACTTCGGCAACAACAACGGCCTAGTGCTGGGGCCGGAGATTGCCGATTGGACTGCCCGCGACGAAACCGACCTGCGCGCCGAAACCCTGATCGAGGGCGAGGTGGTCGGCACGGGTGGTGCCACCCGGCTGCCCGGCGGCCTGCGCGCGGCATATGCGTTCGCGTTGTCCCGTTCGGCGCTGCGCGGCCGGCCGTTGCGACGGGGCGACCTGATCGCCACCGGCAATGCCACCGGCATCCATGACATCACCGTGGGGCAGACGGCGCTGGTGCGGTTTGCCGGCTTCGGCGAAATTGCCTGCAGGGCCGTGCCGGCCGGGTAACCGCCGCACGATCCGGTGAACACGCGCGGGAGGGCGCAGATGATCACACGACGACATTTCCTGGCCGGCGGCGCTGCTGCGCTGGCCACCCCGATGCTCGCGGCCTGTGGCCGCGGGCCCGCCGATGCCATCGACGGCGGCCAGCTGCTGACGGCCACCGACGTGCACGTGGCCGACTATCCCACCGTGACCGCGGTGAAGTGGATCGGCGAAACCCTGCAGCGCGAAAGCAACGGTCGCCTGCGCCTGCGGCAATACCATTCGGGCCAACTCGGTCGCGAATCGGAAGCGATCGACATGGCCCGTTTCGGCGCCATCGACATCACCCGCGTGTATGCCGGTGCGTTGAACAACGCTTTCCCGCTCACCCAGGCGCTGTGTCTGCCGTACGTGTTCGAGTCGGTGGCGCACCAGCGCGCCGCACTGGATGGCGGCATTGCCGATGCGGTGCTGCGTGGTTTCGAGAGCCGCGACCTGGTCGGCCTGGCCATCTATGATTCCGGCGCACGCTGCTTCTACAACACCAAGCATCCGATCGTGCAGCCCGGTGATCTGCACGGGCTGAAACTGCGTGTGGCGTCCTCGGACATCTTCATCCAGCTGATGCGCCTGCTCGGCGCCAACCCGACGCCGATGTCGCTGGGCGATACGTTCTCCGGCATGGAGACGCACATGATCGACGGCGCCGAGAACAACATGCGCAGTTTCCACTCCAGCCGCCACTTCGAGGCCGCGCACTACTGGTCGCAGAGCGATCACTCGTATGCGCCGGACGTGCTGTTGATGTCGCGCGCCAGTTTCGAGCGCCTGCAGCCGGCCGACCGCCAGCTGCTGTTGGAGACCGCGCGCGCCTCGGTGAAGGTGATGCGCGAGCAATGGGATGCGTCCGAAGATGCCGCGCGCCGCGCGGTGCTGGCCTCGGGCGTGAAAGCCAACGAGGTGGACCTGCCCGCCTTCCGTGCCGCCGCCCAGCCGCTGCTGCAGCAGTACCTGCAGCAACCCGAGCTGGCTGCGCTGGTCGCCCGCATCCGTGCCGCCGCCTGAGGACACTGCCATGACCGAGACGACGATTTCCACCGGACCCGGCCAACGCTTGCTGGACCGCATCGCCGACATCGCCATCCATGTTGCCGTGGCCGCGCTGCTGGGGCTGGTGGTGGTGCAGGGCTGGCAGGTGTTCGCCCGCTACGTGATCAACGATTCGCCCAGCTGGACCGAGCCGGTGACCCTGCTGCTGCTGGCCACCGCCATGAGCCTGGGCGCGGCCTGCGGCGTGCATACCAATCGCCACTTCGGCTTCTTCCTGCTGCACGGCTACATGGGCGCCGGCCTGCGCCGGGTGGTGGATGTGTTCACCCAGCTGGTGGTGGCCGTGCTGGGCGGCTTCATCGCGTTCTGGTCGGCCGACCTGCTGCTCGATGGAATGGACATCAAGACCGCCGGCGCCAACCTGCCGCAGAGCATCAACTACCTGCCGCTGGCCGTGGGCGGTGCGCTGATGCTGTTGTTCGCGCTGAACCGTGCGTGGAAAGCGCTGCATGCCGCGGCAGCCGACGCCGACGACGCTGAAGGAGATCGTTGATCCATGGGCATCACCATCCTGTTCTCTGTTTTTGCCGCGCTGCTGCTGTTGGGCGTGCCGGTGGCCTACGCGCTGGCCGCCGCTGCGCTGGCCACCCTGCTCTACCTGGACATTCCCAGCATCGTGCTGGTCCAGCAGATCTCCGCAGGTACCGGTTCGGCCTCGCTGATTGCCATTCCACTGTTCATCTTCGCTGGCGAGATCATGATGCGCGGCGGCATCTCCGAACGCCTGATCGCCCTGGCATCATCGCTGGTCGGGCGCATGCGCGGCGGCCTGGGCCAGGTCTCGATCCTGTCCTCGCTGTTCTTCGGCGGTGTATCCGGCTCGGCCATCGCCGATGTGTCGGCGGTGGGCGGCACGATGATTCCGCAGATGGTCAAGCGTGGCTACGACCGCGATTTCGCRGTCAACGTCAGCATCACCGCTGCGCTGGTGGCGCTGCTGGTGCCGCCGTCGCACAACCTGATCCTGTTCTCGGCCGCCGCCGGTGGTGGCCTGTCGATCGCTGACCTGTTCGCCGCCGGCATCGTGCCGGCGCTGCTGATGACCCTGGCGTTGATGATCACCGGCTACGTGGTCGCGCGTCGCCGTGGTTATGGCGTGGAAGTGTTCCCGGGCTGGCGCGCGGTGCTGTTGCGCATCGTCTCCGCCCTGCCCGGCCTGGGTCTGGTGGCGCTGATCTTCGTGGGTATCCGCGCCGGCATCTTCACTGCGGTGGAAAGCGCGGCCATCGCCGTGGTCTACGCCCTGCTGGTCACCACCGTGCTGTACCGGCAGCTGCGCTGGCGTGAGTTCTTCGACACCGTCATCCATGCCGCGCGCAGCACCGGCGTGATCCTGTTCGTGATCGCCACCGCGGCGGTGTTCGGCTGGTTGCTGGCCTACCTGCAGGTGCCTGCGGCGGCGGTGGACTTCCTGCAGTCGTTCGCGCACAGCCAGTTCATGGTGCTGCTGATGATCGTGGTGATGCTGCTGCTGCTGGGCACCTTCATGGACCTGGCACCGATGATCCTGATCTGCACGCCGATCTTCCTGCCGGTGGCCAAGGCCTATGGCATCGATCCGATCCACTTCGGCCTGGTGCTGGTGCTGACCGGTGGCCTCGGCCTGGTCACGCCGCCGGTGGGCTCGGTGCTGTTCATCGGTACCGCCATCGGCAAGATCAGCGTCGGCCAGAGCATGCGCACGATCTGGCCGTTCTGGTTCGCCGCGCTGGGCGTGCTGCTGATCGTCACCTTCTTCCCGTCGCTGTCGCTGTGGCTGCCCGCCGCGCTGCGCGCCTGATGAGCGGAGGCAATCACATGACACCGACGCTGCAGCGCGCTGCTGCAACCGCCCTGCTTGGCCTGCTGCTGGCCGCGCTGCCTGCCCTGGCTGCAGATCCCGCGCCCGCGCAGTGGAAGCGCGGCATCGAGCACCAGCGCCAGGGCGACCTTGGCAACGGTACCTTCCTCAACCCGGTGCTGGCCGGTGACAGGCCCGATCCGTCGGTGCTGAAGGACGGCGAGGATTACTACCTCACCCTGTCTTCGTTCGACGCCTACCCCGGCCTGCCGATCTGGCACTCGCGCGACCTGGTCAACTGGCAGCCGCTCGGCCATGCGATCACGCAGAACGTAGGCGCGATCTGGGCGCCGGACATCGTCAAGCACCAGGGCCGCTACTTCATCTACTTCCCGGCGCGCACCGGTGAGCGCCGCAGCAACTTCGTGGTCTGGGCCGATGACATCAAGGGCCCGTGGAGTGCGCCGATCGACATCGGCCTGGGCGGCTACATCGACCCCGGCCACGCGGTTGGCGAGGACGGCAAGCGCTACCTGTTCCTCAGCGGCGGCGACTACGTGCAGCTGGCCGATGACGGCCTGAGCGTGGTGGGTACGCCCAAGCATGTGTACGACGGCTGGCGCTACCCGGAAAGCTGGGACGTGGAGGCCTACGCGCAGGAAGGCCCGAAGATCCACTTCCGCGATGGCTGGTACTACATGACCACTGCAGTGGGCGGCACCGCCGGCCCGCCGACCGGGCACATGGTGATCACCGCGCGCTCGCGCTCGATCCACGGCCCGTGGGTGAACGCGCCGAACAACCCGATCATGCGCACCCGGTCGGCCGCTGAACCGTGGTGGTCGCGTGGCCACGCCACGGTGATCGAAGGCACCGACGGCCGCTGGTGGATGATGTACCACGGCTACGAGAACGGCTTCTGGACGCTGGGCCGGCAGGCGCTGCTGGAACCCATCGAATGGACCGCCGATGGCTGGTTCGTGGCCAAGGGCGGCGATCTCGGGCAGCCGCTGCGCAAGCCATCGGGCAGCGCGCTGGCACCGCACGGCATGGCCCTGTCCGATGCTTTCACCGGCCGTGCGCTGGGCCCGCAGTGGGCGTTCTTCAACCCGGCGCTGGATGAAGAACGGCGCCTGCGCTTCAGCGGCGACGGCCTGGTGCTGCAGGGCAAGGGCAGCACGCCGCGCGATGCCTCGCCGCTGACGACCATTGCCGGGGATCCGGCCTACCAGTTCGAGGTGCAGATGGAGATCGCCCCCGGCGCGGTGGGCGGTGCCCTGCTGTTCTACAGCGACCGCCTGTATGTGGGCGTGGGCAGCAACGGCGAGCAGTTCGTCATGCACCGCTACGGCGAGGAGCGCCCCACCCGGCTGGCGGCCAGCGCCAAGGGCGGCCGGCTCTGGCTGCGGGTGACCAACAACCGCCACATCGTCACCATCCATTCCAGCGCCGATGGCCAGACCTGGCAGAAGTATCCGGTTCAGATGGAAGTGTCCGGTTACCATCACAATGTGGCTGGCAAGTTCCTGGCACTGAAACCGGCCCTGTATGCGGCCGGCAACGGTGCGGTAACCTTCCGCAGCTTCCGCTATCGCGCGCTGGACTGAGCGCGCGCTGGAATCCCCAGGCTTATCGGGTTCACTACATGTCAGTGCGCAACAAGAACGATGCCGCTACGCCGGCATTGGCAAAGGGCAAGGCAGCCACGATCAACGACATCGCGCGACTGTCGGGTGTATCCAAGAAAACGGTTTCAAGGATCATCAACAACTCGCCGCTGGTGCGCAAGGACACGCGCGACAAGGTGGAAGCGTTGATGCGCGAAGTCGGCTACACCCCCGACCCGCTGGCCCGTGGCCTGGCCTTCCGCCGCTCGTTCCTGATCGGCATGGTCTACGACAACCCCACCGCGCAGTACATCGTGGACATGCAGTACGGCGCGCTGGATGCGCTGCGTGGCTCCAGCTTCGAACTGGTGGTGCACCCCTGCGACAGCCGCAGCCCGGGCTACATCGACGGCGTGCGCCGCTTCGCCCAGCAGCAGAAGCTGCATGGGGTGATCCTGGTGCCACGTGCGTCCGAAGACCAGGCGCTGGCGGACATGCTGGACGAGATCGGCTGCCGCTTCACCCGCGTGGCTGCGCTGCCGCTGGATGAAACCTCGCAGATGGTGGTCACCCACGACCGCGACGGTGCCGCCGAAGCGGCCGATTACCTGCTTTCGCTGGGCCACCGTGACATCGCCCTGGTGACCGGCCCGAGTGCATACCGCTCGGCGCACGAACGCACCGCCGGCTTCATCGAGGCGCTGTCGCAGCGTGGCATCGAGCTGCCGAAGGATCGCATCATCGAGGCCGGCTACACCTTCGAATCGGGTGTGGCCGCCGCCGAGAAACTGCTGCTGGGCAAGCGCCGTCCGACGGCGATCTTCACCGGCAACGATGAAATGGCCGCCGGTATCTACAAGGTCGCGCTGCGTGCGGGCATCAACATTCCGCGCCAGCTGTCGATCGTCGGTTACGACGACAGCCCGCTGGCCTCGCGCCTGTGGCCGTCGCTGACCTCGGTGCGCCGGCATACCCGCGACACCGGCCGCACCGCTGCGGCCATGCTGATCCAGCCCGAAGGCCAGCCTGCGCTGCAGATCGCCAGCGTGCGCCCGCACCTGATCGTGCGCGATTCCTGCCAACCGCCCGAGGATTGATCCCGCAGGGATCAATCCTGTAGGTCACGACCGTTGGTCGTGACACCTTTCACGGATCAGTCCGGTAGGTCACGACCGTTGGTCGTGACACTCCACCCGCCCTCCCCCCATCGATCGCACCTGCCGATGCCGTCCAACCACCATCGTGCAGCGCAAAATGACACCGGTTTCCTGTCTGGCTAGAATCGACCGTGAACCGTGCCGGGGCCGAACCATCGGCCCGCCCCCTGCTCTGGAGAAGCCATGTACTGCAAGACCCATTACGCCACCCATCCCGACGCCATCAAGGGCGCCAGCAACGATCAGCTGCGCGAGCTGTACCTGCTCGATGGCCTGTTCAACGCCGATGCGGTGACCCTGAAGTACACCCACTACGAGCGCTTCGTGCTGGGCGGTGCGGCGCCGGTCAACGGCCCGCTGTCGCTGCCGGCGCAGACCGAACCGGCGTCGGCCGCTGGCCATCCGTTCCTGGAGCGTCGCGAGCTGGGCATCATCAACGTCGGCAGCGGCACCGGTACGGTCACCGTCGATGGCACCGTGTACACGCTGGGGCCGAAGGATGGCCTGTACGTGGCGATGGGCAGCAAGGACGTCGTCTTCGCTTCGCAGGACGCCGCCAACCCGGCGCAGTTCTACCTGGCCTCGACCCCGGCGCATGCGCGCTTTGAAACCAAGCAGCTGTCGATCAAGGACGCGGTGGCACTGGATCGCGGCGCGCTGGAAACGAGCAACGAGCGCACCATCTACCAGTACATCGTGCCGGCCACCTGCCAGTCCTCGCAGCTGCTGCTGGGCCTGACCGTGCTCAAGCCGGGCAGCGTCTGGAACACCATGCCGCCGCACCTGCACGACCGCCGCAGCGAGGTCTATTTCTACTTCGACCTGGGCGACAGCGACCGCGTCTACCACTTCATGGGCGAGCCGGACGCACAGCGCCACATCGTCATCCAGAACAACGAAGCGGTGGTGTCGCCGCCGTGGTCGATCCACATGGGCGCCGGCACCAGCAACTACGCCTTCATCTGGGCGATGGGTGGCGAGAACCTGGATTACACCGACATGCACGTGCTGGACATCTGCCAGCTCAAGTAAGCGCCGGGCGGCCACCGCGCACGCCGTGCCGGTGGCCACCTGCCCCGCATCACGCACGCCTCTACCAAGGAACGCATACGCAATGACCAATCCCTTCAGCCTGGAAGGAAAAGTCGCTCTGGTAACCGGTGGCAATACCGGCCTGGGCCAGGGCATCGCAGTGGCGCTGGCTGCCGCAGGCGCCGATGTCGCCGTGGCCGGCATCGCCCCGCCCACCGAAACCATCGAGAAGATCACCGCGCTGGGCCGCCGCTGCCTGGCGGTGGAAGCCAACCTGATCAGCATCGAGCCGGTCGAGCGCGTGGTGCGCGAAACGCTCGAAGGCCTGGGCGGGCTGGACATCCTGGTCAACAACGCCGGCCTGATCCGCCGCGCCGACGCGGTGGATTTCAGCGAGCAGGACTGGGACGACGTGATGAACGTCAACATCAAGTCGGCCTTCTTCATCTCGCAGGCTGCCGGCCGCCACTTCATCGCCCAGGGCAGCGGCAAGATCATCAACATCGCCTCGATGCTGTCGTTCCAGGGCGGCATCCGCGTACCGTCGTACACCGCCAGCAAGAGCGGCATCGCCGGCATCACCCGCCTGCTGGCCAACGAGTGGGCGGGCAAGGGCGTGAACATCAACGCGATCGCACCGGGCTACATGGCCACCGACAACACCGCCGCGCTGCGCGCCGACCAGGACCGCAACAAGGCGATCCTCGAGCGCATTCCGGCCGGCCGTTGGGGTACGCCGGAAGATCTGGCCGGCGCGGCGGTGTTCCTGGCCTCGTCGGCGTCGGATTACATCAACGGTGCGGTGCTGCCGGTCGATGGTGGCTGGCTGGCGCGGTAATGCTTGGTTTTCGGTAGTGCCGGCCACTGGCCGGCATTTCCACCGACGCTCAACGCATCCATGAAGTTGCCGGCCAGCGGCCGGCACTACCAGGGCCCGGCCATGCGGAAGCTGTTGTTGCTGTTGCTGCTGTCGAGCGCCGCCGCGCATGCGGCGCCGGTGCGGTTGTTCATTGCCGGTGACTCCACTGCGGCCGAATATGGGCCCGAGCGTGCGCCGCAGGCGGGGTGGGGCCAGGCGCTGCAGAGCTACCTGGATCCGGCGCGCTTCGAAGTGCGGAACCACGCCAAGGGTGGGCGCAGCACGCGCAGCTTCATCGACGAAGGGCGGCTGGATGCGATTGGCCGCGAACTGCGTCGCGGCGACGTGCTGCTGATCCAGTTCGGCCACAACGATGCCAAGTTCGAAGACCGGACGCGTTATACCGATCCGGACAGTGACTACCCGCGGATGCTGATGCGCTACGTGCAGGTGGCGCGTGACCAGGGTGCCACGCCGGTGCTGGTCACGCCGGTGGCACGGCTGCTGTACGACTTCGGTTCGCTGCTGGATACGCACGCGCGTTACACGTTGGCGATGCAGCAACTGGCCACACGCGAGCACGTTGCACTGATCGACCTCAACGACCGCAGCATGCGCTGGATCCGCGCGCTGGGCGAGCAGGGTGCACGCCCGTACTTCCTGTTCGTGCCGGAACAGCACAAGGCCGACGGCACCCACTTCAGCGTGGCCGGCGCCAACGCGGTGGCGTGCCTGGTGCTGCGCGAGGCGGTGCAGGTTCTGCCGGCGCTGCAGCCTGCACTGGTGCGCGATATCGACTGCGATGTAATGGGGGTGGGGCAGGGCGGCGATCCTGCGCGTGCCTCGCAGGTGGTGCACGAAGACACGCTGGCGCGCGCACAACCGGGCCCACATGGCGGCGCCGGGCCGACCACGGCGTACCCGTTCTTCGCCGATGCGCAGGGCCTGCCGTTCGTGCTGCGCAAGCGCGTGCTGCACAAGGGCGCGGGCATCGGCCTGCATCCGCAGCACAAGGATGAGATCTACTACATCGTGAGCGGGCAGGGCAGCTATGTGCTGGACGGAAAACAGCACGACGTGCGTGCGGGGCATGCGTTGCTTACGCGCAAGGGCAGCAGCCATGCGCTGCAGCAGGTAGGTGATGAGGATCTGGTGGTACTGCTGGCGTATCCGCGGTAACTGAAACGCAGCCGAGCGTGCGCTCGGCTCTACAACGGCTCCGGGCCGAAATGCTTCAAACCCAACCGGGCCAAGTCTTCCGGCCGCGCGAAATACGCTTCATCGAAGGCATGCAGTGCCTCCTGCTCCTGCTCGGTCATCGCGCCATACAGGTCGGTCAGTTCCTTGATCGCCGGGTCGTCTTCCAGCCGGTCCAGCAGACCACGCATGCCGGCCAGGATCGCGTGCGTCTGCGTTGCGCCCATCGCCTGCAACGCGCGCAGCGCCAGCTGGCAGGTCGGGTCGCCCCAGTTGCACAGGAACTGCATGAAGCCGCCGTTGTTGATGTCCGCTTCCATCCGCCACAGCGCCACCAGCTGCTGGTCGTCATCGGACAGCGCATCAAGCGACCACGCGGCCGCATTCAGGCGCGCCAGCGCGGCTTCATAGCGGTCATCCCACACCTGGTTCGGAACATCGACCACGCCGCGTTCCTGCGCCGGCAGCAGCGCGGGCCAGTTCACGCCCAGCCCATCGGTCGTGAGCACCCACTGCGCACGCTGTTCAGCCGTGGCCTCGAACAGCGCAGGCGCCCAGCGCAACGGCTGCCGGGTGCGGCGGCCGTCGGCCAGGGTCATCAGGATGAAGTCGTCGTTGAAGGCGACGTCGGTTACGCGCAGCGAAGCAAATGCATCAGTCATGCCGTGCAGGATAGCGGAGACCCAGGATTGACCCCCTAATCTTCAAAAGCTGCAGACGCTTTTGAAGTCTAGCCGGACCTCGGCTGTCGCCTCACACATCCCCACCATCAGCCCAGCCTTCGCCCGTACCCGCCTGGAACACGCGGTCGTCGGCCTGCACGTCGCCCGCCGGCAGGTGCGCCTGGTCGGCCAGCGCGGCATAGATCGGGGTGAAGTCCGGCGACGTCGCCTGCATCAGCTGCTCGAAGCTGTCGATGACGAAGTAGGTCTTCTGGAAGGTGTCGATGCGGTAGCGCGTGCGCATGATCCGCTGCAGGTCGAAACCGATGCGGTTCGGTGCGGCCGACTCCAGCGAGTACAGCGATTCACCCTTCGAGGAGACGATGCCGGCACCGTAGATGCGCATGCCTTCGGGCGTGTCGATCAGGCCGAACTCCACCGTGTACCAGTACAGGCGGGTCAGGTTCTGCAGCGCCTCCGGGCCGATCGCATGTGCTTTGACGCCGCCGCGGCCGTAGGCCTCCATGTAGTTGGCGAACACCGGGTTCATCAGCAGCGGCACGTGGCCGAACAGGTCGTGGAACAGGTCCGGTTCGGCGATGTAGTCGATCTGGTCGGGGCGGCGGATCCACCACGTCACCGGGAAGCGGCGGTTGGCCAGGTGGTCGAAGAAATCCAGTTCCGGCAGCAGGCCTTCCACGCCGACCAGGGTCCAGCCGGTGGCCGCGCCCAGCACTTCATTGAGCTGGTCGAAGCGCGGGATCATGTGCGCGCTCATGCCCATCTCGTCCTGCGCATCCAGGAACTCCTGGCAGGCGCGGCCGACCAGCAGTTCGCGCTGGCGCTGGTACAGCGTGCTCCAGGTGGCGTGGTCGTCGGCGGTATAGGTGTCCCACGGCTGCTCGACGAGCGCGGTGGTGTACACCGGCACGTAGCCCTTGTCGGTCTGCTGGTGTTCGACGCGGCGGGGCTGGGCGAGATCCATGGAAGACTCCTTGACGGGATACCCACGATGCTAGGGCAGGGGGCGCGCAACAGGGTTGCAAAAGTTGCGCGGATTGACCTTGTTGGCGCAATATCCTTGCGTACTCACCATGTTGCGGGGCAACAATGGCCGGAGAAGTCCAGTTCGATCGCACGGATATACGTCTGCTGGCCGAAATCCAGCGTGATGGTCGCGCCACCAACGCGGAGCTGGCGACGCGGGTGAACCTGTCGCCGTCGGCCTGCCTGCGCCGCCTGCAGCGGCTGGAAAGCGAAGGGGTGATCGTCGGCTATGGCGCGCGCCTGGAGCCCCGCCGGCTCGGTCTGGGGCTGCAGGCGTTCGTGCGCGTCCAGCTGGAAAAGCATGACCAGGCCGCGATCGGGCACTTCGTCGACAGCGTGCAGGCATGGGATGAAGTGGTGGCTTGCCACGCCCTGACCGGCGACATGGACTATCTGCTGCATGTGTATGTGCGCGATCTGGAGCACTTCTCGCGTTTCCTGCTGGACAGGCTGCTCAACGCAGGTGGCGTGGCCGATGCCAATTCCAGCTTCGTGCTGCGCACGGTGAAGGGTTTCCAGGCGTTGCCGTTGTCGCAGCTGGAATGAACCGGCGGCCGCGGTGATGTTTGACGGCGCGCGCGGGCTGGCCGAGCATCGTGGCCCGCGGCGGCCGTGCACACGCAGGCCGCGCAGTGATTCCCTCTGGCTCCGGCATGTCTGATACCCCATCCCCGACGTCTTCCCCGTTGTTCCTTCCGCTGCGCGAGCAGAGCCTGCTGCGGCACCTGAGCGAAGGCACGTCGCCGGACACACCGCTGGAGCAGGCCGGCCTGCTGGTGGCCATGCTGTGCCGCCGGCAGAGGCCACCGGCCACCCAGCTGCAGCGGTTGCTGCACGACGCCTGTGCGCTGTTCGCCGCCGATGACGGCCCTGCTGCGCAGGCGCAGCTGGCGGCCAGCGCTGGACAGGACGCGCGGGCGCTGGAGGCGTGGCTGGGCGTGCTGGCCGCGCAGGACGTGCTGCTGGCACCGGACGAGGTGATGGAGGCGGTGCTGGCCGCGTCGCCGCATGCGTATCCCGGCGCGGACTTCCAGACGGCGTGCAGGATCACCCTGGAAGAGCACACGATCCACTTTCCGGCGACATCGCTGGCCGAAGGCGATGACGAAGACACCGGCGATGACGAACAGACCACGCATGCAACCCAGCACAACGGCCTGTTCACTTCCGAACAGGCACGCGTGCTGCGTGCGATCGCGGCCAATCCCGATGAATTGATCGACCTGCAGGCCTATGCCGGCACAGGCAAGGGCCATCTGGTGCTGGCGCTGCTGCAGGCTCGCCCGGGCCGTTACACCTACGTGGCGCCCACGCGAGGCCAGGTCGAGGCATTCCGCGCGCGGCTGCCGGCCGACGCCGGCACGCGCCTGCTGACCCAGATCGAGTTCGCCAATGCGATCGCCCGCCATGCCGCCGCCAACGGCCTGACTGGCGGCTTCGTACCGACCTACCGGCAGAGCACGCTGACCCTGCGTGAGGCGGCCGCCCGCCTCGGCCTGCCGGCCATCGGTGCACGCCGGCCGGACCAGGTCCTGATGATCGCCCTGGACGCCATCAACCGGTGGTGCGCGTCGTCAGCGCCGAACCTGCAGGCCTGGCACTTCCAGCGCTCGCTGGGCGCAGCGCAGCTGGAAGCCACGCCGTTCATCGCGGCCGCGGAGTTCGTCTGGCGTTGCATGTTCGATCCGGTGGTGCAGAAGGGCGGCTGCCTGCGCCTGGATGCCGGACACATCGGCAAATGGCTGGCCCTGCGTGCTGTGCCGCTGCCGGTGTCGCTGGGCATGGTGCTGGTCGATGAGGCGCACGATCTCAGCCCTGCATGGAAACAGCTGCTGGCCACCCACGCGCCCGGCGTGGTCAGCCTGGGCGATCCGCATCAACGGCTGAGCGGACGCGTACAGCGCTGGTCATCGGCGAAGACGCTGGAGATGCACCAGTCGGTGCGGCAGGGGCGGCAGGTCGATGCGCTGGTCAACCAGTCACTGGCGTTGGACGATCTCGGCGAACCGGCGCCTTTCGTGGGGGCCAGCGACCGCGCCACCGGCCTGCGCCGCTATGACGACTGGTCGGCGGTGCCCAGCACCGGCGCCCGTTTGTACGGCAGCCTGTGGCGGATGCTGCTGGAAGCCAACGAGCTGGTTGCGCGCGGCGCGCGCGTGCATCTGCATCCTGCGTCGCGGCAGGCGCTGTTGAAAGAGGTGGACGGTCCGATCGACGCCTGGCGCAGCGCCGCCGCTGGCGGCCCCGGACAACGCTGGGAAAGCTTCGTGCAGGTCTGTGCCAAGCGTGGACAGGCGGACATCCCCGCGCTGTTTGCCGGTGGCTTCGATGCTGCGGCGTTGCAGCGCCTGCTCGGGCAACTGGTCGATGCGGACGAGGCCAGCGTCGTGCTGTGCCTGGCCCAGCACGCCAAGAACCTGCAGTTCGCCACGGTGTCCATGGCGCCGTGCTGCTTCGACAGCGGCCATGATGCGCGCGCGCTGCACAGCCCGGTGCGCGCCGCCTATGTGGCGATCACCCGTGCCCAGCAACAGCTGTGGCTGCCGGGGGACGCGATGGAGCAGTTGCAGCTGAGCGCACAGCGGCATGACCGGGCGGTGGATGAGCGGCGCCGGCAGCGACGCCTGGCCAGTGGTTACCCACCACCGCGGCGCTGACCGCGGCGGCCGTTCAAGCGCCGCGCGTCAGCACTTTTCCTTGCGGCCCATCAGCTTGCCCAGGCGCGAAGGCTCGTCGCACTTGGGCGCCGCCACCGGTGCCGGTGCCAATGCGGCGGCGCGGGCCTTC
The DNA here is from genome assembly GCF_056397905.1 of Stenotrophomonas sp. 05L414_2. Classification (NCBI taxonomy): domain Bacteria; kingdom Pseudomonadati; phylum Pseudomonadota; class Gammaproteobacteria; order Lysobacterales; family Lysobacteraceae; genus Stenotrophomonas; species Stenotrophomonas sp. 05L414_2. The sequence goes on along the minus strand of NZ_JBFTOJ010000022.1, from coordinate 31,261 downwards.
TGCAGCTGCTGGATCTTGGCGCGGATCTGCGGCATCGCCGCCATCGCGGCCTTCTCGCCTTCCAGGATGGCCGTGCCACGCTGGCTGAAATCGGCAGCACCGATGTCCAGCACCTTCGGCCGGATCACGATGTCGGCGCGCGCCAGTTCCTGCTCGCCCAGRCGCTGGCCCATGATCGAGATCGACTGGTTGACGATGCCGAGCATGCCGGTCGGTGCCTTGCCGCTGGCCTTGCTGGAGATGTCCACGGCGATCACGAACTCGGCACCGAGCTGTCGTGCGGCATCCACCGGCACCGGGCTGACCACGCCGCCGTCGATGTAGTTGCGGCCACCGATCTTCACCGGCTCGAACACGCCGGGGATGCTGCTGGAAGCGCGTACCGCCTGGCCGACGTTGCCGCGCACGAAGATCGAACGCTCGCCGGTTTCCAGCTGGGTGGCGACGGCGGCGAACGGCTTCTTCAGGCGCTCGGCCGGGCGGTTGGCCACCTGTTCGTTGACGTAGTCCTGCAGCTTCTGGCCCTGCACCAAGCCACCGGAGAACAGGCGCACGTCGCGGATGCTGGCTTCGTCCAGCGCCACCGCCTTGCTCTGCATCTGGAAGGCGTCCATGCCGCTGGCATACAGGGCGCCGACCACGCTGCCGGCACTGGTGCCGGACACCACCACCGGTTCGAAGCCGTTGGCCTCGAGCATCTTGATCACGCCGATGTGCGCAAAGCCCTTGGCCGCGCCGCCGCCGAGCGCGATGCCGATCTTCACCGGCTTGGCCTGCGGAACCACGGTGGGCTGCGCGGGCGGGGTGGGGCGGACCTCTTCACCACCGCAACCGGCCAGCAGGCCGAGCAGGGCGACGGACAGCCGGGGTTGCCGGCCAGCGGCCGGCACTACCAGCCGTCCAGCCTTCCCGATCAGCCCAGCAGCGAACTCTCGCCGCGGCTCTTGCCGCCGCCCTGCGGCGCGGCCATCCACATGCGGCCGGCCAGGCGCGAGAACGGCAGCGACTGCAGCCAGACCTTGCCTGGCCCGGTCAGGGTGGCCAGGAACACGCCCTCGCCACCGAACAGCACGCTTCGGATGCCTTTGACCCGGCGCACGTCCATGTCCACGGTCGGGTGGTAGGCGACGATGCAGCCGGTATCGACGTCCAGGCGTTCGCCGGCGGCCAGCTCACGCTCGACCACGCAGCCGCCGGCATGGATGAACACCCAGCCATCGCCTTCAAGCTTCTGCATGATGAAGCCCTCGCCGCCGAACAGGCCGGTCATGATCTTGCGCTGGAACTGCACGCCGATCTGCACGCCGCGCGCGCCGGCCAGGAAGCTGTCCTTCTGGCAGATCAGGCGCCCGCCGTGCTGGTCCAGCTTCATCGCCAGCACGGTGCCGGGATAGGGCGCGGCGAAAGCGACCTTGCCGCGGCCCTGGCCGGTCTGCGTGTAGACGGTGGCAAACAGGCTTTCACCGGTCAGCACGCGCTTGCCGGCCGCCATCACCTTGTCCATGAAACCGCCACTCTGGCCGCTGCGCGCGCCGCCGCCGAAGACGGTGTCCATCTGCACCGAGGAATCCTTGAACATCAGCGCGCCGGCCTCGGCCACCGCGCCTTCGCCGGGATCCAGCTCGATTTCCACGAACTGCATTTCATGGCCGACGATGCGGAAGTCGATGCGGTCGGCGCGGCCGCCGGTTGACGCGGTTGCGACTGCAGGGGTGACTGCAGGCATCGGCGGCGGAGCCGCGGTGCCGGTGCCGGTGCCGGCCTGCTGCAGGGCGGCGATTTCGGACACCGGTGTCCACCCTGTCATGCCCTGGCACCAGGCCAGCGCGCGCGGATTGGCCTGGGCGAAGCGGCGCGCAGCCTCCTCGTCGAACGGACCGACACGGTCGGCCTGGCCGGGAGCATGGAAGTACCACTGGGTCATCGCAGYAGGTCCGTTGCGGGAAAAACCCCGAGTCTAGCGGCAGCGTCCGGCGGCGCGCGAGGCGGCCATGAACGATCGGCATTTGCGAGGGAGGTGCTGTATTGCAACAATTATCTGGTAGCGCCGTTTTACCACCCCTCCAAACACAGCCTACCGCCATGTCTCCGACCCGTACTTCCCGTGGCCGCTCTCCGGTCGCGCGCCCGCTCGTTGTCGCTCTTTCCGCCCTGCTGCCGCTGGTAGCAGCCGCCCAGGAAACCCCCGCCGCCAAGGATCCGGTCGCCCTCGATGCGCTGCAGGTGACTGCACAGCGTCGTGTCGAGAACGCCAAGGACGTGCCGGTTGCGATCAGCGCGATCCAGGGCGAAAAGCTCGACGTGCTCGGTTCGGCGGGCGATGACATCCGCTTCCTTGCTGCGCGCGTGCCGAGCCTCAACATCGAGTCGTCCTACGGCCGTGCCTTCCCGCGCTTCTACATCCGCGGCCTGGGCAATACCGATTTCGACCTCAATGCATCGCAGCCGGTCTCGCTGGTGTACGACGATGTGGTGCAGGAAAGCCCGCTGCTGAAGGGCTTCCCGCTGTTCGACCTGGCCGGCGTGGAAGTGCTGCGCGGCCCGCAGGGCACCCTGTTCGGGCGCAACACCCCGGCTGGCGTGGTCAAGTTCGATTCGGCGCGGCCGTCGCAGGATGCCGATGGCTACGTGCGCGTGGGCTATGGCAGCTACAACAGCTGGAACGTGCAGGGCGCCTACGGCGGCCCGCTGACCGACCGCTGGTCCGCACGCGTGTCGGCCATCTACCAGCGTCGTGACGACTGGGTCGACAACACCCGTGCCGGTGCGCCCAACAGTGGTTTTGAAGGCTATGACGAAGCAGCCGGCCGCGTGCAGTTCCTGTACGAAGGCGATGACTTCGAAGCGCTGTTCAACCTGCACAAGCGCAAGCTCAACGGCACCGCGCGCCTGTTCCGCGCCAACATCATCGAGAAGGGCGGCAACGCGCTGGTCGAGAACTTCGACCGCGACAAGGTCGCCAACGACGGCGTCAATTTCTCCGACCTGGAAACCTGGGGCGGCAGCGCGCGCCTGCAGTGGAACCTCGGTTCGGTGACCCTGCATTCGATCACCGGCTATGAGACCGCCGAATCGCTCAACCGCGGCGACATCGACGGTGGCTACGGCGCCGCGTTCCTCGGCGCGGGCAACTCCGGCCCGGGCCTGATTCCGTTCTCGTCCGAGTCGGCCGACGGCCTGCCGCACCACCGCCAGTGGACCCAGGAATTCCGCGTGGAATCCAACGAATGGGGCCGCTTCGACTGGCAGGCCGGCGTCTTCTACTTCGATGAAGACGTCACCATCAACAACTTCAACTACGACTCGCTGACCCCGGGCAACCCGCAGACCGGCCACGTCGTGCAGCAGCAGCGCAACAAGGCATGGGCGGTGTTCGCTTCGGGCGACTTCGATGTCACCGACCGCTTCAAGTTGCGTGCCGGCGTGCGCTATACGCAGGACAAGAAGGACTTCAGTGCCAGCGTGCTGCAGGCCGTGCCGTTCGGCACCCCGGTCAGCGGTCCGTACCTGGCCAACACCGACGTCAACGACGTCAGCTGGGATGTCAGCGGCGTGTACAAGCTGACCGACAACGTCAATGCCTATGCACGCGTGGCCAAGGGCTTCCGCGCACCGTCGATCCAGGGTCGCCTGGCGTTCGCACCGGGCCTGTCGCAGGCCGATTCGGAGAAGGTGATTTCGTACGAAGCCGGCATCAAGGCCGACCTGTTCGAACGTCGTGCGCGCCTGGGCTTCAGCGTGTTCCGCTATGACGTGGACGGCCAGCAGCTGATCGCCGTCGGTGGCACCAACAACACCGCCACCCTGCTCAACGCCGACAAGACCATCGGCCAGGGCGTGGAGCTGGACCTGGAAGCCTACCTGGCCGACAACGTGCTGCTGACCTTCGGCAGCAGCTACAACGACACCGAGATCAAGGACAAGAACCTGGCGGTGGCGGTCTGTGGCGGCGGTTGCACCATCACCGACCCGACCACGGTCATCAATGGCGGCACCTATGCGCTGGTCAACGGCAATCCGCTGCCGCAGGCACCGAAGTGGATCCACAACGCGACCCTGCGCGTGGGCTTCCCGCTCAGCGATGGCAGCGAGCTGTATGCCTACACCGACTGGGCCTACCGCAGCGCGGTGAACTTCTTCATCTACGAGTCGCCGGAATTCCGCGGCCGCAGTTCGCTGGAAGGTGGCCTGCGCCTGGGTTACAACTGGGATTACGGCCAGTACGACGTGGCCGTGTTCGGCCGCAACCTGACCAACCAGACCCGCGTGGTCGGCGCGATCGACTTCAACAACCTGACCGGCTTCCTCAACGAGCCGCGTACCTGGGGCGTGGAGTTCACCGCGAAGTTCTGATGCGGCTGCAGCAGTAATGAAATGACGAAGGGCCGGCGCAATGCCGGCCCTTCTGTTTTTCGCGTCCGCCGGGCATGGCCCGGCGCTACCCATGCGTCGCGCCCGGTAGCGCCGGGCCATGCCCGGCGAGCGCAGCGGCGGTGGATTACAAGGCGCTCTGCGGGCGCACCTTCAGCACGGCGTTCTCGGTGGCGCAGTCGCGGCTGGAATGCAGGCCGGCCTTGCGCGCAGCAGCGATCTCCCTGCGCGCGGCAAGCAGGTCGCTGTTGAACGCCGCGTTGTCATGCAGGCGGGCCACGGCGGCGGCGCCCATGAAGCGGCCTTCGAGGATGTCGCTCTGCCAGTGCACGTTGCACACCAGGCGGCTCTCGCCGTAGTTGCGGCCGCGCGCCTGGATGGCATCGGCGCGGTCGGGTGCGATCTCCGACAGGATCAATGCCCATGCCCAGCCGATCGAGGTGTGGCCGGACGGATAGGAGCCGTTGCTGCGCAGCCCCTCCTCATCCTTCGGCGAGCAGGTCGGCTCACCGTTGACCATGAACGGACGCGGGCGCTGGTACATGTTCTTGGCAGCCTTGGTGGCAGCACTGGCGTCGATGCGGCTGCGCTCCAGCAGGCGGTACAGGGCCGGGGTCTTCACTGCATCGACGTCGATGTCGGCGGCACAGGAAAAATGGTTGGCACCTTCCGGAAAGCCGAGTTCGGCATCGACGCCGGCCTGGGCGAAACGCGGGCTGCCGCGCAGCGCACGTGCTTCACGGCTGACCTGCTCGTCCAGCGCAAAGGCCGCCGAGCCGGCGGCCGGTGGTGCCGGCACCAGATCGATGCTGGCCGGCACTGCGGTCTTGTCCAGGTAGCCCACGGCCTTGGTGGTGACGTTGGCTTCGACGGCGGTCGGTTTGCTGGTGGTGGTGGCGGCACAGCCGGCCAGCGACAACGCGATGGCCAGGCCCAGCAGCGGCCGGGCAGGGGGGAGGATCGACGACATGGGCAGACTCGGGCAGGGAACTCGCCGGCCATGATCGCAGCCTCGATTGCCGGCCGCAGCGTCCATCGGTCATACGGCCAGACCCGGCATGGTCCCGCTGCACTGGATGAAAACGGTAATCAATTGTCGGCAATCTGCTGAATCCGGGCGCAGCGCACGGACTTTCACGCGCTGCCGCCACGAGCATCAGGTCACAGCCGGGCCGGGGGGATCCGCTGAAAGGGAGAGACGCGATGCGCAGCACCGCAACAGGAAGTACCGTTCTGGCCCTGCTCCTTGGGGTGTCGACCGTACCGGCGCAGGCCGCCGATGTGTACGGCGTCGCCTTCGTACACGGCACCGGCGCGCAGACCAATGCCACGCAGGACTACTGGCAGCCGGCGATCATCGACACCGTCCGCCAGGGCCTGCCGAACAGCAGCAACTACGTGGTCATCAACTGCGACTTCACCCAGTACATGTGGAAGCCGGAAGCGGCCGGCTGCCTGGCCAACCAGCTTACCGGCTTCATCGACAGCCGGGGCATCACCCAGCTGGTGGTGATCACCCATTCCAACGGCGGCAACGTGATGCGCTGGATCCTGTCCAATCCCACCTACGACAGCCGCTACCCGAAGATCATCAACCGGCTGCGCAAGGTCACTGCGCTGGCGCCCTCCTCGGCAGGTACGCCGCTGGCCGACGCCGTGCTCAACGGCAACACCTTCGAGACCTCGCTGGGCTGGCTGCTGGGCTACAAGAACGATGCCGTGCGCATGCAGCAGGTGGGGCACATGGCCACCTACAACGCGCAGAACCTGTACGGCACCGCCGGCCGTCCGGCCCTGCCCAAGCCGTTCCGCGCAGTGGTCGGCAGCGATGTGGAATCGGCAGTGTGGGACAGCAACAGCTACTGCGGCGGCTACTCCGCCAATGTCGGCCTGGAGTTCACCCAGAACTGGCTGTCGTCGTGCTCGGACGGTTTCCTGGAGTGCAGCAGCCAGAAGGCGGCCGGCACCCTGTGGTTCACCGACAAGGCGCGCACCCAGGGCGCCGAGCCGCTCAGCCACAACCAGAGCCGCCGTGAGTGCTTCGGCCTCGGCGGCATCCTGCGCAACGACCTGACCCAGTGAGGGAGATGACCATGACGATCCATTCCACCCTGCTGGCTGCCGCCGTGCTGGCGGTCCTTTCCACTGCATCGGCGCAGGCCGCGCAGCCGCTGCGTGTTGCCGCTGGCGACCAGATTCCCGCCGGCCTGGTTGCCGCGCCGCTGCCTGCCGATGAAAGCGAGCACTCGCCGCTGGCCTTCGCCTGGGCGCTGGACCCGGCACAGCCACTGCAGGCCCCCGGTCCCCAGGCCGCCATCAGCCGCAGCTACTGGCAGCAGGTCGACGCTGCCGAACTGCAGCGCGGCCTGGAACTGCCACTGAGCGCACCGGATGCGGTGATCCAGCTCAGCCCGGCGCCGGGCGCCCGCGCGCTGCCGGCAAGCTCGCTGCAGGTACGTGATCCGGCGGGGCGCAGCAGCGTCGCGCGCAGTGTCGACGCACGCCAGCTGCAGGATGCGGGCATGCCGGTCGGTGATGGCAGCAGCATGCTGCGCACCGGCACCACCAGCGCGGCCGGCGCTTACCGCCTGCAGAGTGCGCAGGCGCAGGGCCGCTATGTGGTGCAGGTGCTGGAGCCCAACAGCCCGCTGCGGTTGGAAGTGCAGGCCAGCCAGACGCAGGTGCTGGCCGGAGGCAACGTGCAGCTGCAGGCGCGTCTGCTGGAAGACGGTGCCAGCGCGTCGGCGTTGCGCACACGGCGTGACAGCCTCGGCGGCGAAGCGCTGCTGGTCGCACCCGATGGCCGCAGCTGGCCGCAGCGGTTGCTGCGCACCACCGATGGCAGCCTGCGTGCACAGGTAAGGATTCCGGCCGAGGCCAGCAACGCACAGGGCCTGTGGGAACTGCAGGTGTTCGCCCAGGCCGACGGCGTGCTGCGCGATGGCAAGGTCGCCTTCGCCGTGGCGCGGCCAACCGCACGCTTCACCGGCCAGGCCGCCCCCGACCCGGCCAGCCGCCAGGTCAGTCTGCCGTTGCAGGTGGCCGCCGCCGGCCGCTACGAGGCGCGCGGCACCCTGTATGCCACCGCAGCCAACGGCCAGTTGCAGCCGGTGGCGCAGGCGCATGCCGCAGCGTGGTTCGATGGCCCGGGCCGCGGCGCGCTGGTACTGCCCTTCGACCAGGCCGCGTTGCCTGCCGGCTTCGGTGCGCCCTATGAACTGCGCGACCTGCAGCTGCAGGACCAGAGCCGGATGGCACCGATCGAGTCGCGCGCGCTGGCGTTGCGGTTCTGAAGCAGGGCGTGGCGGGCCGGACGTCCGGCCCGCCACAGACGCGGTGTCACCCCGCGTACGCGGTCAGCCGTCCTTCCTGTTCCACCACCGTGATCGCACCGCCGAACACGGCTGACAGCGGTTCGTCGCGCAGCAGCTCGGCGCGCGCTCCATCGGCCACCACGCGGCCGTCGCGCAGCAGCACCACGCGCTCGATCTCGGGAATCACTTCCTCGATGTGGTGGGTGACCAGCACCAGGGTGATGCCCTGCTGCGCAAGCACGCGCATGGTGGCGATCAACTGCTGGCGGGCGACCAGGTCCAGCCCGGTGGAGGGTTCATCCAGCAGCAGCGCCTGCGGCCGGTTGACCAGCGCGCGGGCGATCAGCACCCGGCGGGTCTCGCCGGCCGACAGTTCGGCGTAGGCACGCTCACGCAGGCCCGACGCACCGGTCATCGCCAGGGTCTCGCCCACCCGCATGCGCATATCGTCGGTGACCTCGCGGAAGGCCGGCACCATGTAGCTGGCGAAGAACCCCGACAGCACCGCCTGCTCCACCGTCAGCCCCGGCATGTCGGCCAGGTTGCTGCTGAGGTCACCGGTGACGATGCCAAGTTGGGAACGCAGCCGGTCGACCTGCCAGCGGTTCTGCCCCAGCACCTTCACCGCCACCGTGCCGTCGGCCTGCGCCAGCGGGTACAGCTCGCGGGTGATCAGCTTGATGAAGGTGGACTTGCCACAGCCATTGGGGCCGAGCAGGGCGGTGTGCTGGCCCTGCGCGATGCGCAGGCTCAGCCCGTGCAGGACCTTCACCTGTCCGCGCATCACGCTGGCGCGGTCCAGTTCGATCAAGGGCGGCGGGTCCCCGGCGGATGGGGCGGGGTCTACGGCGCGGATGCGCGGATCAAGGGTCGACAACACGGGTCCCCAACTGTGAACGAAGCCACGGAATGGCGCTGCCAATCCAGCGGTGCAAGGTGCAGTTTGCAACGCAAGCGCCCATGATGTCTTCCATACCTGTGTCGCTCTGGAGAGCCGCCATGCCTGATGCCCTGATGTCCCTGCTGACCGGTGGCGTACTGGGCCTGGGCTGGTGGCAGCTGGCCCTGGTGCTGCTGGTCTTCACCCAGCTCACGATCTTCTCGGTCACCCTCTACCTGCACCGCAGCCAGGCGCACCGGGGCGTGGACTTCCATCCGGTGGTCGCGCACTTCTTCCGCTTCTGGACCTGGCTGACCACCTCGATGATCACCAAGGAGTGGGTGGCGATCCATCGCAAGCACCACGCCAAGGTGGAAACCGAGGACGACCCGCACAGCCCGGTTACCCGTGGCATCGGCCAGGTGTTCTGGCGCGGCGTGGAGCTGTACCGCGAAGCACGCGGCATGCGCGAGGACATCGAACAGTACGGTCGCGGCACTCCGGACGACGCGATCGAGCGCCGCCTGTACACCCCGTATGCAACCCTCGGCCCGGTGCTGCTGTTTGCCATCAACACGGTGCTGTTCGGCCTGCCGGGCGTCGCCCTGTGGGCGATCCAGATGGCGTGGATCCCGTTCTGGGCCGCCGGCGTGGTCAATGGCCTGGGCCACTGGTGGGGCTATCGCAACTACGAGTCGGCCGACACCTCCACCAACCTGACGCCGTGGGCGTTCTGGATTGGTGGCGAGGAACTGCACAACAACCACCATGCGTTCCCCAGCTCGGCGCGCTTTGCGATGCGGCGCTGGGAATTCGACATCGGCTGGAGTGCGATCCGCCTGCTGCAGGCATTGCGCCTGGCCAAGGTCCTGCGTGTCGCGCCGGCCATGGACGTGCGCCCGAACATCGCCGTGCCCGACGCCGATACCCTGAAGGCACTGCTGTCGCATCGCTTCCAGGCGATGACCGACTACCAGCGCAACGTGTTCATGCCGGCATTGCGCGAAGAGGCGCGATACGCGGGTGCAAAGCTGCGCCGATTGCTGCCGCGCCGGCTGCGCCGTGGCCTGGTCAACGACGGCCGCTGGTTGAAGCCGGACAGCCGCGCCCAGCTCAGCGAATGGGTCGCCCAGCGCCCGCGCATCCGCACCCTGGTGGAATACCGCGCACGCCTGGCGACGCTGCTGGAAGCACGCGGCCATGATGCCGCCGAGCGCCTGCGTCAACTGCAGGCCTGGTGCCGCGAGGCCGAGGAAAGCGGCATCGCCGCGCTGCAGGCCTATGCCGCGCGACTGAAGGGCTACACCCTGGTGGGCGGATGAGGGCTGCGCTGACGGCATTGCTGCTGGCCGCCGTGTGCGCACCTGCCGTGCAGGCCCAGGTCAGCGACACTGCCAGTTACCTGCAGCGCATGGACAGCGATGGCGACGGCAAGGTCAGTGAAGCCGAGTACCTGCAGTGGATGCTGTATGCCTTCGATCGCATGGACCGCAACGGCGATGGCGTGCTGACCGCCGACGAACTGCCCGGCGGCAAGGGCAGGGCCATCACCCGCGAACAGCAGCGGCAGGTGATCGTGCAGCGCTTCCACAAGCAGGACGCCAACGGTGACGGATTCCTGGATGCACGGGAACTGGCTGCACCGCCGCGCTGAGCGGGCATAGAATCGTCCCATGCCCGAACTGCCCGAAGTAGAAACCACCCGCCGTGGCCTGGCGCCACACCTGCAGGGTCGCCGCGTGCACGGGGTGATCCTGCGCCGTGCCGACCTGCGTTGGCCGATTCCACCGGAAGTGGCCGAGCTGCTGCCCGGCCAGCGCATCGAAGAGGTGCGCCGCCGCGCCAAGTACCTGCTGCTGGATACCGCCATCGGCAGCGCCGTGCTGCACCTGGGCATGTCCGGCAGCCTGCGCGTGCTGCCCGGCGACACCCCGTTGCGCGCCCATGACCATGTGGACATCAGCCTGGACAACGGCCGCCTGCTGCGCTTCAACGACCCGCGCCGCTTCGGCAGCCTGCTCTGGCAGCCGGCCGGCGAGATCCACCCGCTGCTGCAGGGGCTGGGCCCGGAGCCGCTGGACGACGCCTTCGACGGCGACTACCTGTTCGCCCGCAGCCGCGGCCGCAGCGCGCCGGTGAAGACCTTCCTGATGGACCAGGCGGTGGTGGTCGGGGTGGGCAACATCTACGCCGCCGAGAGCCTGTACAAGGCGGGGATCAGCCCGTTGCGCGAGGCCGGCAAGGTCACCCGCGAGCGCTATCGGCGGCTGGCCACGGCAGTGAAGGAAACGCTGGACTACGCCATCACCCGCGGTGGCACCACCCTGCGCGATTTCATCAGCCCCGACGGCGCGCCGGGCTACTTCGAGCAGGAGCTGCTGGTCTATGGCCGCGATGGCCTGCCGTGCCCCGGCTGCGGCCGCCCGCTCAAGCACGCCATGATCGGCCAGCGGGCAAGCGTGTGGTGCAGCCGCTGCCAGCGCTGAACGTCTTCATGCGCTGCACACGTGCAGCGCTATAGTCCAGCCGACATCCGCTGCGGGGGAGCGTTGGCGATGGACGAAGGCCCGGATATCACCGTATGGCTGGATGCTGCGCGCGGTGGCGACCGCGCCGCGCTCGACCGTGTGCTGACCACCCTGTACCAGGAACTGCACAGCATGGCCCGGCGGCAGCTGGCCGGGCAGCAGGGACGCACCCTGGATGCGACCTCGCTGGTCCACGAGTCCTACCTGAAACTGCTGGGCAGCCGCGGTGCGGCGCGCTTCGAGGACCGTGCGCACTTCTTCGCCTATGCGGCGTCGGCGATGCGCAGCGTGGTCGTCGATTACGCGCGCAACCGGCTGGCGCGCAAGCGCGGTGGCGACCTCAAGCGGGTGGCCGAGATTCCCGAGAACAGCAGCAGCGGCGTGCGCCTGGACGAGGATCTGCTGGCCCTCGATGTTGCATTGGAACGCCTGCAGGCCGTCGATGCGCACCTGGCCAAGGTGGTGGAGCTGCGCTACTTCGCCGGCTTGTCCGAACTGGAGATCGCCGAACTGAGCCAGCGCTCGGAGCGCAGCATCCGCCGCGACTGGCAGAAGGCGCGGCTGTTCCTGCTGGCCGCGATGCGCAGCGACTGAGTCGCCGCCACCCACACCATGGATACCGCCCGCTGGCAGCAATTGTCGTCCTGGCTGGACCAGCTGCTGGAGCTGGCACCCGCCGCCCGCCAGCTGCGCCTGCAGCGCGTGAGCGCGCAGGACCCGACGCTGGGCCGCGAACTGGAACGCCTGCTGCAGCAGGAAGCTGACAGCCACGAGTTCATGGCCCAGCCCTTGTGGACCGCTACGCCGCCAGGCCGCGCCGGAAGCGAGGTCGGGCCGTATCGGCTGCTGCATCCGCTCGGCGAAGGCGGCATGGGCGAGGTCTGGCTGGCCGAGCGCTGCGATGGCCTGTACCAGCGCCAGGTCGCGCTGAAGCTGCTGCGCAGTGGCGTGGCCGATCCCGGCCTGCGCCAGCGCTTCGGCCGCGAGCGGCAGATCCTGGCCCGCCTGCAGCACCCGCACCTGGCACAGCTGCTGGACGCCGGGGTGGACCAGCACGGGCAGCCCTACCTGGCGCTGGACTACGTGGAAGGCGAGCCGATCAGCGACTACTGCCGGCGCCTGCAACCGCCGCTGGAAACGCGTCTGCAGCTGATGCTGCAGGTCTGCGCGGTGGTCAGCCATGCGCATGCGAACCTGGTGGTGCACCGCGACCTGAAGCCCTCCAACATCCTGGTACGCGCCGACGGCACGGTGAAACTGCTCGACTTCGGCATCGCCAAGCTGCTCGACCACGACGATCCGAACGCGGCCCATCCGGCTACCGAAATCCGCGCGTTCACCCTGCACTACGCCGCGCCGGAGCAGGTGCGTGGCGAGGCGGTGACGACCCTGACCGATGTCTATTCGCTGGGCGTGGTGCTGTTCGAGGTGGTCACCGGGCACAAGCCCTATCGCCTGCGCCGGCACAGCGATGCGGAATGGGAGCGCTCGATCCTGGATGTGCAGGCACCGCGTGCCTCGGCGCTGCTGCAACGGCTGGCCGCCGAGCCGGGGGCACCGAGACGGGCGCTGCTGCGGCAGGCCAAGCGACTGCGTGGCGATCTGGACGTGCTGCTGGAAAAGGCCCTGCAGAAAGACCCGCAGCAGCGCTACAGCTCGGCCGAAGCACTGGCCGGCGACCTGCGCCGCTACCTGCAGGGGCAGCCGATCCAGGCGCGTCCGCCGGGCATGGGTTACCGGGTGCGAAAGTACGTGGGCCGCCATCGCTGGGGCGTGGCGCTGGCCGGGCTGGCCGCGCTGGCCCTGCTGGGGACCACGTCCTTCGCCCTGTGGCAGTTGCGCCAGGCGCGGGCGGAAATGGCGCGTGCGCAGGCCATGCAGGATTTCACCGTTGGCCTGTTCGACAAGGCGGCCAGCCAGCGCCACGGCCATTTCGACGTGCCGCAGCTGCTGGCCACCGGCCAGCAACGGGGCGAAGCCGAACTGGCTGACCAGCCGCTGGCGCTGGCCGAGCTGCAAGGGGTGATCGGCCGCCTGCGCATCGGCCTGGGCGACTACCAGCTGGCGCTGCAGACCCTGGACCAGCAGCGCCAGCTGCTGCAGGAGGTGGGCGAGGTGCCGCCGGCGCTGCAGATCGAGGCGGTGACCCAGCGGGGGCGCGCACTGCGCATGCTCGGTCGCGGACGCGAGTGCCTGGCGCACCTGCAGCCACTGCAACCGCTTGCGGCCAGCCAAGCGGCGGCATTGCCGGCGGCGGTGGCCGAGTTCCACAGCCAGCTCGGGCGGTGCCAGGCCCAGCTGGGTGACGCCGATGCGGCGCGGCGTTCGTTCCAGCAGGCGCTGGCGCTGCGCCACCAGGGGATGGTCGAGCGCTTCGGGCGTGCTGAATCACTGGCCGATCTGGCCGCCCTGGACGCCACCGCCGGACGCCTGCCGGCCGCGCTGGCGGGGTACCGGCAGGCGCTGGCCCTGCTCGGCCAACGCGCCGACGCCAGCAGCCCGCAGGTGATCAGCCTGCATCGCCAGCTGGGCGATGTGCTGGCCCGGCAGGGCGACACGCAGGCGGCAGCGGCCGAGCTGGAGCTGGCCTGGCAGGCGGCACAGGAGGCATGGGGACCGCGCCACCCGGAGGCACTGGTGGTTCGCCGCGCACGCGCGCTGTTGGCCCTGCAGCGTGGCCAGCACGCGCTGGCCGGCCAGGAAYTGCGGCAGGTGCAGGCACAGCTGCTCGGCGCTCTGGGCCCGGACCATCGCGAGATCGGCTACGGCGAGTTCGCCCTGGGGAAATGGGCCAGCGCCAGCGGCGACCCCTCGGCGGCGGCAGCGCACTATGCCCGCGCGGTGGCGATCTGGCGCCAACCGGATCACGTCGCCCTGCTGCCGCAGGCGCTGCTGGCACAGGGGCAGGTCCTGCAGCAGGCCGGCCAGATCGCGCAGGCCCGCACCGTGCTGGCCGAGGCACGACAGCTGCTGCTGGCCCAGCGCGGTCCGCAGGCACCGGCCCTGCACGAGCTTGATGCCCGCCTTGCGGCATTGGCACAGGCTGAACAGGGTATCGAGTCCACCGCTGCCCGTTAACGTTTGTCTGCCTATGATGGCCGACCTTCCCTTTGCTCCCGCGCCTGCATGCAACGACGCGACTTCATCCGCAATGCCTCCCTGGCCCTGGCCGCCTTCGGCCTGCCGTCACTGCCGGCCTGCGCGGCCAGCAAGAGTGGCCAGCTTGGGCTGCGCCGGCTTGGCCAGCCGCAGCCGTTCGATTTCGCCACCCTGAAGGGCCAGGCGCGCGCGCTGGCACAGGCGCCCTACCAGAGCCACAAGCGGGTGCTGCCGGGCAAGCTGGAGGCGCTGGACTGGGATCAGTACCAGTCGATCGGCTATCGCCAGGACCACGCCCTGTGGGCCGACCAGCCGGGTAAGTTCCAGGCCAAGTTCTTCCACCTGGGTCTGTACTTCCATTCGCCCGTGCGCATGTACGACGTGGTCGACGGCAAGGCGCAGGAACTGGCCTATGACGGCGCCGCGTTCAACTACGGCAAGAGCGGGTTGAAGAATGGTGAGCTGCCGGCCGACCTCGGCTTTGCCGGGTTCCGGCTGAACACGCGCAAGGACACCGACCGCGATTTCGCCGCGTTCCTGGGTGCCAGCTACTTCCGCGCAGTGGGCAAGGAAGGCCAGTACGGCCAGTCCGCGCGTGGCCTGGCCATCGACACCGGCATGGGCAAGCCGGAGGAATTCCCAGACTTCATCGCCTATTACCTGGAACAGCCTGCGGCCGACTCGGACACCATCATCGTCTATGCGCTGCTGGATTCGCCCAGCGTGGCCGGTGCCTACCGCTTCGCCGTCACCAACGGCGATGTGCTGCTGATGGACATCGACAGCGCGTTGTACCCGCGCAAAACCATCGAGCGGCTGGGCATCGCCCCGTGCACCAGCATGTACCAGGTAGGCGAGAACGACCGCCGCATGGGCTGGGACTGGCGCCCGGAGATCCACGATACCGACGGCCTGTCGCTGTGGACCGGCGCTGGTGAATGGATCTGGCGGCCGCTGGTCAACCCGCGCAACCTGCGCTTCAACATGTTCGTCGACCGCAACCCGCGTGGCTTCGGCCTGCTGCAGCGTGACCGCAACTTCGACCATTACCAGGACGACGGCGTGTTCTACGAGAAGCGTCCGTGCCTGTGGGTGGAGCCGAAGGGCGAATGGGGCGAGGGTTCGGTGCAGCTGGTGGAGATTCCCACCGTCGATGAAACCTTCGACAACATCGTGGCCTTCTGGAACCCGAAGGAAAAGCCGCAGCCGGGCCAGGAACTGCTGGTCGGCTACCGGCTGTACTGGGGCGCGCAGCCGCCGGCGCATACGCCGCTGGCCCATTGCGTTGCCAGCCGCACCGGCCTGGGCGGGGTGATCGGCAAGAAGCGCGAGTACTTCTCGTGGCGCTTTGCGGTCGACTTCGAAGGCGGCGAACTGGCCAGCCTGATCGACAAGGCCGACGTCGAAGCCGTTGTCGAAACCAGCCGTGGCCGGGTGGAGATCGTCTCGGCGCGGCCGCTGCGCGAGATCAAGGGCTACCGCGCGATGTTCGACCTGGTGCCGCCGGAGGGCAGCAGCGAGCAGATCGACATCCGCCTGTACCTGCGCAGTGGCGGCAAGACCCTCACCGAAACCTGGCTGTACCAGTACACCCCGCCGCCGGCTGGTGCGCCGGAGCGCACGCTGTACTGAAGCAGAGCGGTGCCGGCCAAGCGCCGGCACCCTTGATTCAGGGCTTGCTGTCGGTCGCGTGCGACTGGGTCGGCACGCCCACTTCCACCGTGCCACGGCGGATCTTCATCCAGGTTTCGTCCTGCCAGCGCTCGTACTGCTTCGGATCCCAGTACTTGGGGTCATACAGGCGGTCGGCCTTGATCGTGCGGGATATGCCGCCGTCCATGTACACGATGTCCACGTTGTTGGACATCGAGCCTACGCGGCTGCCGGTCATCTCGCGTCGTCCCTTCCTCAACACTTCGGCCATGCGTGGGCGCGCGACCTCATCGCCATACTCTGCACGCAGCGCGCTCGCCTGCGCCCGCGCGGCGTCGTGCTGTTCCAGCGGCAGGGTCGCCCAGTACTCGTTGCGCAGGTCCACGAACAGCGGGTAGCCGCGCTCGGCTGCCACTTCCATCCACGCATAGGCCATGACCGGATTGCGCGGCTGTTCAACGCCGTACCAGTACATCTCGCCCAGGTAGCCCTGCGCGGGTTTGTCGGCATAGCGTGCGGCCAGCCGGAAGTTGTCCATCGCGCCATTGACGTCGTTGCGGCGCAGGGCGTTGACGCCCCACTGCCGGTACATCATGTCCGGATGGCTGTCCATGAAACCGGCGCCGATCACGGCCGCGTCCTCTTCACCGGACGGGCGCTCGGCCGCAGTGGCGAACAGGGGCAGGAACAACACGGAAAGCAACAACAGGGCGGGGCGCATGACGGACATCCAGTTCGGCAGCAGGTAGTGCCGCAGCCTAGGCCCGACCACGCGGCCTTGTAAACCGCAGGACGTCATGGCCCGTGAAGGGCCATGCCCTACAACGGCAGCGGTGCCTGCGCCGGATCGATCCGCCCCTCGCCACGGGTGATCTTCTTGAACTCGGCGCGGCTGACCGACACGTAGCGCTCGTTGCCGCCGATCTCCACCTGCGGGCCGTCCTGCACGGCATGGCCATGTTCGTCCACGCGCACGGTCATGGTCGCCTTCTTGCCACTGTGGCAGATCGTCTTGATCTCCTGCATCTCGTCGGCCCAGGCCAGCAGGTACTGGCTGCCCTCGAACAGCTCGCCGCGGAAATCGGTGCGCAGGCCGTAGCACAGCACCGGGATGCGCAGCTGGTCGACCACTTCGCTGAGCTGCCAGACCTGGCTGCGGCTGAGGAACTGCGCCTCGTCCACCAGCACGCAGCCCAGCGGCCCGTTGGCCTGCAGATCCTGGCTGACCCACTGCTGCAGGTCGGTGTCGCGTTCGAAGGCCATGCCGTCGGCGCGCAGGCCGATCCGCGAGGCGACCACGCCCGCGCCGGCACGGTCGTCCAGGCGTGGGGTCAGGATCGCCACGCGCATGCCGCGCTCGCGGTAGTTGTGCGCGCTCTGCAGCAGGGTGGTGGTCTTGCCGGCGTTCATCGCCGAATAGTAGAAATAGAGCTTGGCCATCGGCCGATTGTACGACGCCACCCGGCGCCGGCCGAAGCCGTTCAGCAAGCCCACCGGCCGGCGGCTGTGGCCGCCACCAACGCCCGCTACAATCGCACCCCAATGCACGGTCTCAATCCCCCCCAAGCTGCCGCCGTCCTCCACATCGAAGGACCGCTGCTGGTGCTCGCCGGCGCCGGCAGCGGCAAGACGCGCGTGATCGTGGAAAAGATCGCCCACCTGATCGGCTGTGGCCGCTACCCGGCCAAGCGCATCGCCGCGATCACCTTCACCAACAAGTCGGCCAAGGAAATGCGCGAGCGCGTGGCCAAGCGCCTGTGCGAGCAGGATGCCGATGAAGTGACCATCTGCACCTTCCATGCGCTGGGCCTGAAGTTCCTGCAGATCGAGCATGCCGCCGTCGGGCTCAAGCGCGGTTTCTCGATCTTCGATGCCGATGACGCGGCCGCGCAGATCAAGGACCTGATGTACGGCGCCAAGCCGGACGACATCGAGGACATGAAGAACCTGGTGTCGCGCGCCAAGAACGCCGGCCTGTCGCCGGAGCAGGCGATGGCCGCTGCGCGCAGYAACCGCGAGAAGGAGGCGGCCGGCATCTACGAGCGCTACCAGTTGCGCCTGAGCGCGTTCAATGCAGTGGACTTCGACGACCTGATCCGGTTGCCGGTGCAGATCCTGGAAGAGAACCCGGAGATCGCGCTGGCCTGGCGCGAGCGCATCGGCTACCTGCTGGTCGACGAATGCCAGGACACCAACGATGCGCAGTACCGCCTGCTCAAGCAGCTGGCCGGTGACAAGGGCAACTTCACCTGCGTGGGCGAYGACGACCAGTCGATCTACGCCTGGCGCGGTGCCAACCCGGAAAACCTGCAGCAGATGGGGCGCGATTACCCGGCGCTGGAAATCATCAAGCTGGAGCAGAACTACCGGTGTTCCAACCGCGTGCTGCGCGCGGCCAACGCGCTGATCGCCAACAATCCGCACGAACACCTGAAGAAGCTGTGGAGCGACCAGGCCGACGGCGAGCGCATCCGTGTGTGGGAGTGCCGCAACAGCGAACACGAGGCCGAGAAGGTCGCCGCCGAGATCGCGTTCGTAGCGCAGACGCGCAACGTGCCGTGGAGCGATTTCTGCATCCTGTTCCGCGGCAACTTCCAGTCGCGGCCGCTGGAAAAGGCCATGCAGCTGCTGCGCATCCCCTACCACCTGACCGGCGGCACCATGTTCCTGGAGCGCCAGGAAGTGAAGGACACGCTGGCCTGGCTGCGGCTGCTGGTGAACCCGGACGACGACACCGCGTTCCTGCGTGCGGTGCAGTCGCCCAAGCGCGAGGTCGGCGCCGGCACCCTGGCCAAGCTGGCCGAACTGGCCTCGGAAAAGGACATGCCGATGGCGCAGGCCGCCGAGGCGATCGGCGCGCTGCAGCAGCTGCCACCGCGCGCGGCCAACAGCCTGGCGCGCTTCACCGACATCCTGCGTGACCTGCGCGCGCAGACGCGGCAGATCAGCTCCGGCGACATGATCCTCAAGGTCGCCAAGGAATCGGGCCTGCTCAGCGAGCTGCGGCAGCAGGCCAAGGAAGAAGCCAGCTACCAGCGTCGCGCCAACAACATCGAAGAACTGGCGCAGTGGTTCGAGGGTGGCCCGCGTGGTGCCACCGCGGCCGATCTGGCCGGCCAGCTGGCGCTGTTGTCGCGCAGCGACAAGGACGAGGGCGGCAACCAGGTGCGGATGATGACCATGCACGCCTCCAAGGGCCTGGAATTCCCCTATGTGTTCATCGTCGGCTGCGAGGATGGCGTACTGCCGCACCAGGTCAGCCTGGACGAGGGCAATCTGCAGGAAGAGCGGCGCCTGCTGTATGTGGGCATCACCCGCGCCAAGATCCAGCTGTGGATGAGCTACAGCAAGCTGACCCGCAAGTTCGGCGAGCATGTGCGGCTGAAGCCGAGCCGCTTCTTCGAGGAGATCCCGGCCGAGGAGATCCAGCGCGATGGCGCTGATCCGGTTGCGGATGCGGCGCGGAAGAAGGAGCGGGCGACGGCGGGGTTGGCGGCGATCGAGGCGTTGTTCGACTGATCGGCGAACGGCGCAGCCCCTCGTGGCTGGCGCTCAACGCAGTGGGTTCGTGGTTGGCCGGGTAGAGGGACTGCGCAGGGGACGCTGCAAGTACGTCCCTGTAAGCTCGGTCGCCGCATCCATGCGGCTCACGCCCCTGCGCAGCCCCTCTACCCGGCCTTGGACGGTTTCCTGGCGCGTCAGCCACGGAAAGAAAAAAAGAAAACCAAAGGCAACGGCAACCGCGGGGGCTGAGGCACAATCGGGGTCTCTGGCTGGAGACCTGTCCGTGCACCCGATTGAAAGCGAACGCCTGCGCCTGCGGGCCATTGAACCGGACCGCGATGCGGCACCGATGCTGGCCCTGCTCAACGATCCGGGCTTCGTGCGATTCATTGGTGACCGCAACGTGCGTGACGAAGCGCAGGCGCGCGAGTACATCGCCCTGCGTGTGCTGCAGAGTTATGCGTTGAATGGCTTCGGCATGTATGCGATCGAGCGGCTGTCCGATGGTGCGTGGCTGGGCAATGCCGGGCTGGTGCGCCGCGAGGGGTTGCCGGCACCGGATATCGGCTACGCGGTGCTGTCCGCATACGCGGGGCAGGGCTATGCCAGCGAGGCGGCACGGGCGGTGTTCAATCACGCGCGCACGGCGCTGGGCCTGATGGATCTCTACGGCATCACCGATCTGGACAACGTCGCCTCGGCGAAGGTGCTGCTGGGCCTGGGCATGCACGAGCGCGGGGTCATCCAGCTGCCGGGCGTGCCGGCCGCTGGCCGGCAACCAGGCCATGCCTGGATGCCGGCCAGCGACCGGCACTACCGGGTGCAGCTGCGATGGCGCCGGGCCATGCCCGGCGGGCTGTTTCAGCCGCGCAGCCCGGCCAGTTGGGCCTGCAGCTCGGCCACTGCCGCTTCCAGCTGCGCCACGCGCTCGGCCAGGCCGGGGTCGGCCGGCTCGGCGCCGCCGCCACTGCTGGCGTACTTCGCTGCCAATGCCGCGCCGTCCACTTCACCGCACAGCAGGTGCATGTAGCGGTCTTCGCGCTGGCCGCTGGCGCGCGGCAGCACCACCAGCAGGGCACGTTGCTGCAGGCGCTCGATGGCGTGGCGGGCTTCGTCGGCATCGGCGAAGCGGTGCAGGCGCTCGGCGCGGGTGACCAGTTCGCCCAGGGTCTGCGGCCCGCGCAGCAGCAGCAGGGCCAGCAGCACGGTCTGCTGCCGGGTCAGGTCCAGCGCGCTCTGCAGGCGGTGCTCGTAACGGTCGGCGCGCGAGGAGAAGTGCTGGCGCGCCAGGCCCAGGGTCTCCAGCTGGCGCAGCGCATGCTCCACGCTGCCGGCGCTCACGTTCATCACCGGCTCACGGGCGGTCTTCTGGTTGGCCGCCGATTGCGCGGCGTTGACGGTCAGCGGGTAGGTGTCCGGGGTGGTGGCTTCCTTCTCCACCAGGCAGCCCAGCAGGCGCGCCTGTACGGCATCCAGCAGCGGAACGTCGGGGGTCTGGGCAGGGTCGGTCATGGCGGCTTCCGGAAGACAACGTGTCAACCGCCAAGCATAGCCGTCCCGGCGGCGCCTTTGCCGGTAAAATGGGCCGGTATATCTGATTGCCGGTGAATCCATGCGTCGTCCCGTTTCCCTGTCCCTGACCCTGCTCGCCACCGCGGTGCTGGGCCTGTCCGCCTGCAAGCGCGTGGAAGCGCCTGCCGAAGCCGCCACCCCGCAAGCCCCGGCCGCCGCCGCCAAGGCCGACGGCGCGCTCGACGCGACCGCCAACGACAACCTCAATGCCGTGCTGTGGATGCAGCGCGCGCAGGAATACAGGGCGATCACCGAGCAGACCTACCGCGCCGCCGCCGACCATCTGGACGTTGCGCTGAAGGAAGCCCACTGGGACGCGCTGGTACCGGAAGAGCGCGGCAACGAGGCCAAGGGCCTGAAGCCGGCCGTGGTGCTGGACGTGGATGAGACCGTGCTGGACAACTCGCCTTACCAGGCGCGCCTGGTGCGTGACGGCAAGGAATACGACGAACTCAGCTGGGACCAGTGGGTGGCCGAAAAGAAGGCCAAGGCCATTCCTGGCGTGGTCGATTTCGCCAAGGCTGCCAATGCCAAGGGCGTGACCCTGCTGTACATCTCCAACCGCGCCGTGCACCTGAAGGACGCGACCCTGGCCAACCTGCGCGAGCAGGGCCTGCCGGTGGCCGATGACAGCGTGTTCCTCGGTCTGGGCACCGTGGTTGAAGGGTGCGAGCAGGCCGGCAGCGAGAAGAACTGCCGCCGCCGCCTGGCCGGGCAGAAGTACCGCGTGCTGATGCAGTTCGGCGACCAGCTGGGTGACTTCGTGGAAGTGACCGCCAACACCAACGATGGCCGCGACGCGCTGCTGCAGCAGTATCACGACTGGTTCGGCGAGCGCTGGTGGATGCTGCCGAACCCGACCTACGGCGGCTTCGAGCCGGCGCAGTTCAACAACGATTACGCGCAGTCGCGGCAGGCCCGTCATGACGCCAAGCGTGCCGCGCTGGACTACGCGCCGTGAGCCGCGCCCCGCTGCCGCTGCGTGACGACGAACGCCTGATCTTCGCGCTGGACGTGCCTGACCGTGTGCAGGCGCTGGCGTGGGTCGACCGCCTTGGCGACAGCGTGGCGTTCTACAAGATCGGCATGGAACTGCTCGCCTCCGGTGAGTACTTCCAGGTGCTGGACGAATTGGCACGCCGCGACAAGCGCGTGTTCGTCGACCTGAAGTTCTTCGACATCCTGGCCACCGCCGCGGCAGTGATCAAGCGCCTGGCGCAGTGGCCGGTCAGCTACGCGACCATCCACGGCTGGCACCCGGCGATGATGGAGGCCTGCGCGGCCGCCAACAGCGGCGACATGCGCCTGCTGGCGGTGACCGTGCTGACCTCGATGGGCCGCCCGGACCTGGCGCAGATGGGCATCGACCGCGAGCCGGTGGAGGTCGTGGTCGAACGCGCGCTGGCCGCACAGGCCGCTGGCATCGACGGCGTGATCGCCTCTGGCCAGGAAGCCGGCCCGATCCGCGCCGCGACCGGCGCCGGTTTCTCGATCGTCTGCCCGGGCATCCGCCCCGGTGGCCCGGTCGGCGATGACCAGAAGCGCACGGTGGGTGTGGCGCAGGCGTTTGCCGATGGTGCCGATGCCATCGTGGTCGGTCGTCCGATCCGCCATGCGTCCGATCCGCAGGCTGCAGCACGGGCGATCCAGCAGGAAATCGCGACGGCTTTGGCCGCGCGCTGAGCCCCGCCCCGACGGCGGTCACGCCGGCACCACGAACGCCATCCCGTCGAATGCGGGATGGCGTTCGCATTTGTGCCTGTTGCCCTGACGCACCCGACCCCAGCCGGGAAAACTGTGCGCCGCATCGCGCTGTAAGCGTGGAGCGCCCTCTATCAATCGATGCACCAGCACGGACCGCGGCCGTGCCGGTACCAACCATCGACAGAGGAATACACGGATATGTATCGCAGCACCTCTTTGTTGTTCGGCGGCCTGTTGGCGGCGGCCATCGTCTTTCCCGCCACGGCTGCACCCCAACCCCGCGAAGCACCGCGCATCATCGGCGGCGAGGATGCCAAGCCGGGCGACTACCCGTTCATGGTCAGCCTGCAGGGCATCTCCTACGGCGACACCGACCACACCCGGCACTTCTGCGGCGGCACGCTCATCTCACCGTCCTGGGTGCTGACCGCCGCGCACTGCGTGCAGGGCAATTCGCCCGCCTCGATCGCGGTACTGGGCAATGTCACCAGGCTGTCCACCGAACCGTCCGCGCATGCATCCAACGTCAAGGCCATCCACGTGCACCCGGCGTTCAACAGCGGCAACACGCTGGAACATGATGTTGCCCTGATCCAGCTCAGCGCACCGTTGGCCGATGCGCAGCCGGTCACGCTGCGGTTGCGGCCCGATGCCAGCTATCTCAAGCCAGGCCGGGAGTTCACGGTGATCGGCTGGGGCGACACCGACATCAGTGAAGAACGGCTCTATCCCACCCAGCTGCAGACGGTGCAGACCCCGTTCGTGCCCTTCGCCGAATGCCAGCAGGCCTACGGAGGCGAGCTCGCACGCGGCAAGGTCATCTGCGCCGGCCGCGAAGGGATCGACAGCTGCCAGGGTGACTCCGGTGGTCCGCTGCTGCTGCGCCTGCGCGAGGGCTGGACCCAGTTCGGTGTTGTCAGCTGGGGCGAAGGCTGCGCGTTGGCCGGCTACCCCGGCGTTTATGCCCGAATCGCCGAAAAACATGCCGTAGATTTCATTGAAGCAGTCTGGCAACGCGATTGATCCAGTAAAATCAATGGGTTGAATGACATTTCATCATGTGTTGCGTTAACTTTGCGGGCAGCGTAGGATCGCCGCCATCCGGTCTTCGGGCCGGACATGCGCCACAACACTGTCCACCGGCCTTGCGCCGGTTTGAAGAGCCTGCGATCCCTGTGGTCCGGGCTCTTTTTTTATCCGCCGGGTGCGGCAAGGGCCCATCGGCGCGGGGCGTGGATCCACCGCGCAGTGCGCGCCATGGCAGAAACCGTGACGCCCCGGCTTGCCGCTGTCACGTCGCAGGCCGCAAGATGCGGACCGGTCCGGGGAGTCCGATTGCATGAGCGTGGTAATGCGAGGAAGGTCTGCGCGGGGATGGGGGCTGGCGGCCATGCTGCTGCTGGCCATCGCCGCGTGCCGTGAATCCGGCAGTGATCCGGCCGCCGCGCCGGCTGAACCTGTCGCTGCGGTACAGGCGATGGCGCAACGGCTGGCCGAGGACGACCTGGTCGGCTATGCAAAGCTGTCGGTGCCCCCCAGCCAGTACCAGCGCCTGCAGCAGGCCTGGGCCGACGGCCACAGCCAGTGGCCGCTGACCGGACTGCCGCTGGGCGACCAGCTGCTGCCGATGCTGGCGGCGCTGCGTGAGCCCGGCGCCAGCGTGCAGCTGCAGCGCAGTTTCGATCGCCAGCTGGCCGGCCAGGCCCGTGCCGTGCGCCAGGCCGCGCAGTCGATGGGCAACTTCGGTGTGCAGTACCTGCGGCACCAGAAGGGCTATACGCCCGGCCAGCAGGCGCACTACATCCAGCTGGTGCAGACCCTGGCCGCCTGGGCGCAGGATGCCCCGATCAGCGACCGCGCCAGAGCCCGCAGCAGCATCGCCGCCCTCGTCGGCGCCGCCGCCCAGGTGGGTTTCCAGGACGATGCCGGTCTGCAGGCCGCAGGCATGGAAGGCAGCCTGCAGCAGCTGGCGCCGTTCATCCACACGCTGAAGGCGGTGCTGGCCAGCTATGGCCTGGGTGTGGACGAGGCGCTGCGCAGCGTGCGCGGTGAGCTGCTGTCGGTGGAGGGCGACAATGCCCTGGTGCGCCTGCAGTACGAGCTCGCCGGCCGCGCGATGACCGTGCAGGTGCCGCTGAGCCGGCGCGAGGGTCACTGGTACCTGACCCGTACCCTGGCCGATACCGATGCCCTGTTGCGGCAGGCCGATGCGGCGCGCGCCGCCGCCGCTCCGGACCCTGTGCCCGCCCCGACAACCGATGGGGAAGCGGCAACGCCATCGGCTAAGCCATAATGACGTCGATGTCGAAACAGAACCCGCTGCCGTTCCCCGGCGAAGAATCCCAGCCGACGCCCGCCGACACGGCGCCGGCGTCCCCCTCGACCGACGCCGGCACGCCGCCGGCGGCGACGCCTGTGCACGCGCGTCCTGCCGGCCGCCGCCCGCTGTGGGCGCGCCTGCTCGGGCGCCTGGTGGAACCCTGGCTGTCGCTGAAGATCGAGCCGGAAGACCCGGGCCAGTACAACGATGGCCGCCCGGTCATGTACGTGCTGGAAGACTACGGCCTGTCCAACGCGCTGATCCTGGACAAGGCCTGCCGCCAGGCTGGCCTGCCCTCGCCGCTGGTACCGTTGGCCGGTGACCCCACCGGCCGCAAGCGCGCCTACCTGGCCCTGTCGCGGCGCAGTTCGAGCAACTCGCTGATTCCCGAGCAGCGCGGCGCCAAGACCCATTCCGATTCGCTGGCCAAGGTCCTGCAGGCCCATCGCGTGCGCGACGACCTGGATGTGCACTTGGTGCCGGTGTCGATCTTCGTCGGCCGCGCCCCGGACAAGCAGAGCGGCTGGTTCGCCGTGCTGTTCTCGGAAAACTGGGCGCTGGTCGGCCGCTTCCGCCGCCTGCTCGGCCTGCTGCTGAACGGCCGCAACACCATCGTCCGCTTCGCACCGCCGATCTCGCTGCGCAGCACGGTCGACGAGGGCCTGGAGCCCGAGCGTACGGTGCGCAAGCTGCAGCGCGTGCTGCGTACCCATTTCCGCCGCATCCGCGAGTCGGTGATCGGTCCTGACCTGTCGACCCGGCGCCTGCTGGTGGACCAGGTGCTGGCCGCCGAGACGGTGCGCGAGGCGATCGCCTCGCAGGCCAAGCGCGACAACAGCAAAACCAGCGATGCCTGGAAGAAGGCGCACGCCTACGCCTGGGAAATCGCCGCGGACTATTCCAGCCCGGTGGTGCGCTCGGCCAGCTTCATGCTCAGCCATGTGTGGAACCGCATCTACGCCGGCGTGCTGGTGCACCACCTGGACAAGTTCAAGGCCGCAGCGCCGGGCCACGAAGTGGTCTACGTGCCCAGCCACCGCAGCCACATGGACTACCTGCTGCTGTCCTACCTGCTGTACGACCGCGGCATCGTGCCGCCGCACATCGTGGCCGGCATCAACCTGAACCTGCCGGTGGTGGGCACCCTGCTGCGCAAGGGCGGTGCGTTCTTCATCCGTCGCTCGATCCGCGGCAACGCGCTGTATTCGGCGGTGCTGAGCGAGTACGTGGCGCAGCTGGTCGCCGGTGGCTATTCCATCGAGTACTTCGTCGAGGGCGGGCGCTCGCGTACCGGCCGGTTGCTGCAGCCCAAGGGCGGCATGATCTCGATGACCCTGCGTGCGTTCCTGCGCCAGCCGCGCAAGCCGGTGCTGTTCCAGCCCATCTACATCGGCTACGAGAAGCTGATGGAAGGCGGCAGCTACCTGGATGAACTGTCCGGGCGGCCCAAGGAGAAGGAATCGATCTGGCAGCTGCTGTGGGGCATCCCCAAGGTGCTCAAGCAGAACTACGGCCAGGTGGTGGTGAACTTCGGCGAACCCATCGCGCTGAACGATGTGCTGGCCGAGAAGGCTCCGGAGTGGGGTGGCGAGGCGGTGTCCGAGGACGAGAAGCCCTCGTGGCTGTCGACCACCGTCGATACCCTGGCCGAGCGCATCCAGGTGCGCATCAACGGCGCGGCCGACGTCAATCCGATCAACCTGCTGGCGCTGGCGCTGCTGTCCACGCCCAAGCATGCGATGGGCGAGGCCGACCTGATCGCGCAGATCGAGCTGTGCAAGACCCTGCTGGTGGAGATGCCGTATTCGGGCCGGGTGACGGTGACCCCGCACTCGCCGGAGCGGATCATCGCCCACGCCGAAGAAATCAACGTCCTCACCCGCATCAAGCACCCGCTGGGCGACGTGCTCAGCGTCAGCGGTGATACCGCGGTGTTGCTGAGCTACTTCCGCAACAACGTGGTGCACCTGTTCACCGCATCGTCGTGGGTGGCCTGCTGCTTCCAGAACAACCGCCGCATGAGCCGCACCGGCCTGGTGCAGCTGGGCCGCACGGTGTACCCGTTCCTGCAGGCCGAACTGTTCCTGCCGTGGACCGAGGACGAGTTCGCCCAGCGCATCGACCAGACCATCGACGTGTTCGTGCGTGAGGGCCTGCTGCAGAACGTCAACGAAGACGACGGCGGCATCCTTGCCCGCAACACCGGGCAGACCGACGAAGTGTTCCGCCTGCGCGCGATCGGTCACTCGCTGCAGCAGGCATTCGAGCGCTACTACATCGCCATTTCGGTGCTGGTGAAGAACGGCCCGGGCACGCTCGGCGCCGCCGAGCTGGAAAGCCTGTGCCAGCAGGCCGCACAGCGCCTGAGCCTGCTCTATGCACCGGCCGCGCCGGAGTTCTTCGACAAGTCGCTGTTCCGCGGCTTCATCCAGAAGCTGCGCGAGCTGCGCCTGGTGTGGCCGGACGAGAACAGCAAGCTGCTGTTCGACGAGCGCCTGGACGCCTGGGCCAAGGATGCCAAGTTCATCCTCGGCCGCGAACTGCGCCACACCATCGAACGGGTCAGCCCGGAAGCGGCGCGCCCGGACGAACCGGCACCGCAGGATTGAACCTGCGGCGCCTGTCGGGCCTGGCCGCGTTGATCGCGGCCGGAGGCCTTGCGGCTACTTCGGCGCAGGCTGCAGAAGCCTGCGTGGACGACAACCTGCCCGGGCGCCTGGCCGATGCGCCGGTGCGCCTGTGTATCGAGGCCGGGCAACCGGTGCGCTACCGCTTGTGGTTGGCCGGCGAGGTGCGCATCAGCGGTGATGAATCCGCCGCTCGCCAGGGTCTTGCCGGTGACTGGTACGGGCACCCGCTGGGTCTGCGCTGTTCCGGTGCCGACAACGTGCGCCGCTGCGACCTGACCGTGGACGGTGAGGCGGCCTGGAGTGCGGAGCTGGCGCTGCCGCGTTGATGCAGGGCCCCATCCACGCATGGCGTGGATCCATAGGCTGCCGCTGTGCCATCGGCGTTCGGGGCGGCGTAGGCCAGTAGATCCACGCCATGCGTGGATGGGCCACCGGTTACGCCGGTTCGTCCGGAATCTGCAGGCTTTCCAGCTTGGTGATGCAGTCCTTCAGCTGCAGCTTGCGCCGCTTCAGGCGCTTGAACTCCAGCTCATCTTCGCCGTTGGCGGCCATGCGCGCGATCTGTTCATCCAGCGACCGGTGCTCGGCGCGCAGGGCGACGAGGTGTTCGACGATTTCGGCGGGGTTGTAGGTGTCCACGGTCTCCGAGCATACACAGCGACGATGACTGCCGGGAGAGGGGAATCCCGACCCCGGGTCCGGGCTGCCACAAGCCGGTAGAATGGCGCCATGTCCGCCGTGATCTCCCTGCCCGATCCCCCGCAGCGCGTTCCGCGCGATCCGCGCGTGGACGGGCTCGGGGCGGACAAGCTGGGCAAGCGCCTGCGCCGCCAGGTCGGCCAGGCCATCGCCGACTTCGGCATGATCGAAGCGGGCGACAAGGTCATGGTCTGCCTGTCCGGCGGCAAGGACAGCTACACCCTGCTGGACCTGCTGCTGCAGCTGCAGAAAAAGGCGCCGGTGCCGTTCGAACTGGTGGCGGTGAACCTGGACCAGAAACAGCCGGGTTTCCCCGCGCACGTCCTGCCGGAGTACCTGGCCGGGCTGGGCGTGCCGTACCAGATCATCGAGCAGGACACGTATTCAGTGGTCAGCCGGGTCATCCCGGAAGGCCGCACGATGTGTTCGCTGTGCTCGCGCCTGCGCCGTGGCGCCCTGTACAACCACGCCAAGGCGCATGGCTTCAGCAAGATCGCACTGGGCCACCATTGCGATGATGTGGTGGCCACGTTCTTCCTGAACCTGTTCCACCACGCCAAGCTGGCCGCCATGCCACCGAAGCTGCTCAGCGACGATGGCCAGCACGTGGTGATCCGCCCGCTGGCGTACGTGCGCGAGCACGACATCGCGCAGTACGCGCAGGCGCGCCGTTTCCCGATCATTCCCTGCACCCTGTGTGGCAGCCAGGAAAACCTGCAGCGTCGGCAGGTCGGCCTGATGCTCAAGCAGTGGGACCAGGACCATCCGGGGCGCATTGAACAGATTGCACGTGCAATGGCCGACGTGCGACCTGCGCAGCTGGCCGATGCCGCCCTGTTCGATTTCATGTCCCTGGGCCGCCGTGGCGATGCGGCGCATGCCGATGCCTGGCCGGCCGACGCAGTTCCCGAGACGCCTGCCGTTTAAGGTCGGGCGCCCTTCTTCTTCAGACACCGGAATTCCATGTTCTTTCGCAACCTGACGTTCTTCCGCTTCCCGACTGCCACTGATTTTTCCGARGTCGATACCCTGCTGCCGCACGCCCTGCTCAAGCCGGTGGGCGCACTGGAAATGAACTCGCGTGGTTTCATCTCGCCATTCGGCCGCGAAGAGAAGGAAGTGCTCTCGCACCGCATTGCCGAACACCTGTGGCTGACCGTCGGTGGCGAGGACAAGATCCTGCCGGGCGCGGTGGTCAACGACCTGCTCGAGCGCAAGCTGGAGGAGATCGAAGAGAAGGAAGGCCGCCGCCCCGGTGGCCGCGAGCGCAAGCGCATGAAGGACGACCTGCTGCATGAACTGCTGCCGCGCGCCTTCGTGAAGTCCTCGCGCAACGATGCCTTCATCGACCAGCTGCACGGCTATGTGGCGGTGGACACCTCCAGCCGCAAGACCGGCGAATACTTCATGTCCGACATCCGCGGCCTGCTTGGCAGCTTCCCGGCGATGCCGCTGAACGCCGAAGTCGCGCCGCGTTCGATCCTGACCGGCTGGATCGCCGGCGAGCCCCTGCCCACCGGCTTCAGCCTGGGCGAGGAGTGCGAGATGAAGGACCCGGTGGAAGGCGGCGCGGTGGTCAAGTGCCAGCATCAGGAACTGCGCTGCGACGAGATCGACAAGCACCTGGATGCCGGCAAGCAGGTCACCAAGCTGGCCCTGGTGTTCGAGGACAACCTGTCCTTCGTGCTGGGCGACGACCTGATCGTGCGCAAGCTGAAGTTCCTGGACGGCGCGCTGGACCAGCTGGAACATGCCGACGAAGACGGCCGCCGTGCCGAGTTCGACGCCCGCTTCGCCCTGCAGAGTGCGGAGATCCGTCGCCTGTTCCTGCTGCTTGAAGAAGCCTTCAAGCTCAGCAAGGCTGACTGAACAGGCAGGCCGTCGGCCGCCGGTCATCCGGCGGCCTCGCACGGCGCTATGCTGGGACCATGAGCCGTCTGCTGCGCCGCCTGATCTCGCCGGTCCCACCCGCCACCGTGCAGCGCGATACCGTTCGCCTGCGCCTGGAGGATGTCGAGATCGAGATACTGCGCGTGCGTGATCCACGCGCGCGCCGGATCAAGCTCAGCGTCGATGAGCGCGGCGCACGACTGACGTTGCCGCCGCGTGCCAGCCTGGTGATGGGCGAGCGCTTCCTCGAACTGCATCGCGAATGGCTGGGGCTGCAGCTGCGCCACTACCAGGGGCATGGTCTGCCCGCCGCGTTGCAGCCCGGCGTTGAAGGGGTGCTGCCGCTGCGCGGCGAGTTGTTGCCGCTGCGCTGGCAGGAAGGCCGCTACGCACGGCTGGAAATCGACGAACACGGTGCCTGTGTGCAGTGGCCGAGCCGTGGCGGCGATGCGACCCTGCGCCGCCTGCTGCGCGAATTCTATGAAGCACAGACCCGCGCCGATGTCGGCCGCTGGTTGCCGAAGTACCTGCCCGGCCTGCCGCGCGCGCCCAGCCGCCTGCGGTTGAAGGTGATGTCCTCGCAATGGGGCTCGCTGGCCCCCGACGGCAGCATGGCGCTGGACCTGGCACTGGTACTGGGCCGTCCCGCCGCCTTCGAGTACGTGCTGGTGCACGAACTCTGCCACCTGATCCAGGCCAACCACTCGCCCGCGTTCTGGCACGAAGTGGAACAACGCTTCCCCGACTGGCGCGAGCAGCGCGACTATTTCCAGCTGGAAGGGCGACGCCTGAAAGCGATGCTCCGGCAACTGCTGTAGCGCCTGCGCTACAGCAGTTGCCCACGCATTCCTCCTCTACCCCCGCCTTCGGCGCGCCCCTTCAACAGAAGGGGCTCCACTCCATAGAGCCGGCGGCGCAGTCGAGCAAAATCGGCTCTACTGAAGCGCGCACAGCGCGCGACCCGCTTTGCTCCTGCTCTTCCTTTTCTCTTCCGTGGTCAGCACGGAAACCATCCGTGGCCGGGCGGGGTGGGTTGCGCAGGGGCGTGAGCCGCATGGATGCGGCGACCGAGCTTACATGGACGTACTTGCAGCAGC